>NZ_RJTZ01000020.1:0-39557 GCF_024343515.1 Aquitalea sp. S1-19
TGGGCGGTATACCGGTCGACATTCACTGCGCAGCCTCCTTGCCCGGCTTGTTTGCCGCCGGCGAATGTTCCAGCGTCGGCATTCACGGCGCCAACCGGCTGGGCTCCAACTCGCTGGCCGAACTGTCGGTGTTCGGCAAGGTGGCCGGTGAATCCGCCAGCCTTTATGCCCGCTCCGCCAAGCCACGCAATAGTGCGGCCTTGCTCAAACTAGCCGAAGCGGCCGCCTTGCCGGCGCAAAACCTGCTGCGCCGCGATGGCAGCGAGCGCATCGCCGACCTTCGCCGCGAAATGGCGCAAACCATGGAAGAGGGCTGCGGCATCTACCGCTTGCACGACAGCATGCAGGCCACCTGCGACAAGCTGGCCGAGCTTAAGGTGCGCTACCGCGACATCCACATCGAAGACCGATCTTCGGTGTGGAATAGCGACTGGCTGCTGGCGATCGAGCTGGGCTACCAGCTGGATGTGGCCGAAGCCATGGCGCATTCGGCACTGAACCGGCGCGAGTCGCGCGGTGCGCACCAGCGTCTGGACGGCTACGAGGCGCGCGACGACGTGAATTTCCTCAAGCACTCGCTGGCGCATTATCAGGGCGCAGCCGCACCGGCCATCTCGTATGGCGATGTGAAAATCACCCGTTCGCCGCCGCGTGTGCGCGCCTATGGTGCGGCAGGCGAGGCCGTGGAAAAACAACAGGCAGGGCAGGAGGCTAAAGAATGAGCGCAGCAATGGCTAAGGTTTCGGTATTGCGTTACCGCCCCGAGCAGGACGAGGTGCCGGTGTGGCAGGATTATCAGCTGCCGTATAGCGACGATATGTCGGTACTGACCGCGCTGAACTACATCAAGGATGAGCTGGACGGCACGCTGAGCCTGCGCTGGTCATGCCGGCAGGCGATCTGTGGTAGTTGCGGCATTATGGTCAACGATAAGCCGTCTCTCGCCTGCAAGACCTTCCTGCGCGACTACCCCGAAGGAATCAGGGTCGAGGCGCTGGCCCACTTCCCGATCGAGCGCGACCTGGTGGTGGTGATGGACGGCTTTATGGACAAGCTGCAGAAGGTGAAGCCTTACCTGATCCCCAAAGAGGCCCGCTCGCTGGATGAGGGTGAGTATCTGCAGACGCCGGCAGAAATGGATCTCTATGCCCAGTTTGCCGGCTGTATCAACTGCGGCCTGTGCTATGCCGCCTGCCCGCAGGTCGGCCTCAATCCCGACTTTATCGGCCCGGGCGCCATTGCCTTGTTGCACCGCTACAACCTTGACAGTCGCGATGGCGGCAGTGCCGAGCGCATGGCGCTGATCAATAGCGAAGTCGGCGTGTTCAACTGCACTGCGGTGGGTTATTGCTCCGAGGTGTGCCCGAAGATGGTGGACCCGGCAAATGCGGTCAACGTGGGCAAGATGAACAGCGCGCGCGACTACTTCTTCCGCTTTATGCGTCCTGCTGGCGAAAAAGGAGAGTGCCGATGAGTGCGAGAAAACCCTATGTCCGGCCTATGGCTGGCTGGTGGAAGCGCGATCCGTTTTTTGTCGAGTATATGGTGCATGAAGGCACGGCCTTTTTTGTCTGGCTGTATGCGCTGGAGCTGCTGGTGGGCGTGCTGTGTCTGGCACAGGGCGAGGCCGTGTGGGATGCCTACCGCGCGCTAGTTGCCAGTGTGCCGCTGTTGATCATCAACGCCGCCATCTTCGTCATGATGCTGTATCACGGCTACACCTGGTTCAAGATCATGCCGCGCACCTTGCCGCCTATGAAGCTCGGCGGCAGGCGGGTGGCCGGTGCGACCATTACCGTGCTGGGGCTGGGTGCGGCACTGGCTGCCAGCATGGCCTTGTTCGGTCTTGTCTGGATGCTGGCTAACGGAGGTACGCAATGAAATCATCACTGAAGCGTAGTCACGAGCCGATATTCTGGCTGCTGTTTGGCGCCGGCGGCATGTTGTCGGCGCTGATCGGCGCCATGCTGGTGTTGATCACCGCCTTTGCCATCCCGCTGGGCTTGTTGCCGGCGGATGCTTTCTCCTACGCCAATATGCTGGCCTTTGCGCAGAACCTGTTCGGCAAGGCCTTTATCCTGGCGGTGGTGGCCTTGTTTTTCTGGCATGCGGTACACCGCATCTTCCATAGTCTGCACGATGTGGGCATCCATGCCGGCACCGGCGCCCGGGTGCTGTGTTACGGCACGGCATTGGTCGGCACGCTGCTCACTGTCTGGGCGCTGTGGACGATAGGCTTCTGAGTTTGGGTGAAGCGTTGACACAGCCCGGCTTGGCCGGGCTGTGTCATGGCCGGAGTTTAAACCAGCACCTGGCGCGTGTCGCGCATGTACTGATGAATCTGTGTTTCGATATCCGGGGCGGTCAGTACTTCGGGGCGGCGGCCGTGCGGGCAGGGCAGGCTGGCGGTGGTGCCGAACAGGCGGCAGATCAGCGGGCGTTCGCTGTAAACCTGGCAGCCCTTGTCACCCAAGTGCGGACAACTCAGTGCCGCCAGCGCTGCTTCGTGTTCGGCCGCGCTTTTGCGCGGCAGTCTGGCCATCTCCTCGCTCGAGGTGGTGACCGGGCCGCAGCAATCGTGGCAGCCGGGTACGCAGGCAAAGGCCGGGATATGGCTGCGGAAAAAACGGATTTTTTGGCTATTGCTGTTCATGATGGGGCAGGGGATCCGGTCGGCGAAAATAATAAAGGCGTCCGCAAGCGGACGCCTTTGCCTATGGTGGTGCGTGCTTAGTTTTCTGCCGCATTCATGGCATTGATGCTGAAGCCGGCATCCACATAGGTGATTTCACCGGTAATGCCCGACGACAGGTCGGACAAGAGGAAGGCGGCGGTATTGCCGACTTCTTCGGTGGTGACATTGCGGCGCAGGCAGGCCTGGTCGGCCGCAGCGCTGAGCAGCTTGGAGAAGCCGGAGATGCCGGCTGCAGCCAGTGTCTTGATCGGGCCGGCCGAGATGCCGTTGACGCGTATGCCTTCCTTGCCCAGGCTGGCAGCCATAAAGCGTACCGACGCTTCCAGGCTGGCTTTGGCCAGACCCATCACGTTGTAGTTGGGCATGGCGCGTACCGCACCCAGATAGGACAGGGTAAGCAGCGATGCCTTGCGTCCCTGCATCATCGGGCGTGCCGCCTTGGCCAGTGCCGGGAAGCTGTAGGCCGATACGTCGTGTGCGGTCTGGAACGCTTCGCGGCTCAGTGCGTCGAGGAAGTCGCCTTCCAGCGCTTCGCGCGGGGCGAAAGCAATGGCGTGCACCAGACCATCTAGACCTTCCCACTCCTTGCCCAGGTCGGCAAACAGCGCATTGATTTCGTCATCGTTCTGCACATCGCAGCGGAAGACCAGCTTGGAGCCGAAGTCGGCGGCCATATCACGGACACGCGTTTCCAGCTTGTCGACTACATAGGTAAACGCCAGTTCTGCCCCTTCACGGTGACAGGCTTGGGCGATGCCGTAGGCGATCGAACGGTTGGAAATCATGCCGGTGATCAGAATTTTCTTGCCTTGCAGGAAACCCATTTCGAGTCCTTGTACATGTAACAAGCGGGCATTATACCCGATGCGTGCCGTTCGCCTAATGCCCCGTGCCTGGCAATGGCGGGCTTGTGGTATTTGTTGCCTGAAAAGCACGCAGTGCCTGTTTCAGCGTCTGGTAAAGATGGTCGGCGCTGCCCCAGTCTTGCTGGGCATGGCTTTGCTGCCATTGCAATAGTTCGGCACGCCGCCCGGCCAGCGCCAGATGGATGCCGCGCAGCCTGAGCTCGTGTTTGAGTTCGTGCAGGGTATAAAGCCCGGTGGCGTCCAGACGGGTCAGCGGCAGCATGTCTATGATCATCCAGCGCAAGCCGGTTTGTGCCTGACAGGCTTGCAAGGCGCGGTGCTTGAAGTAGGGTGCATTGAAAAAAACCAGCGGTGCATTGAAGCGGTAAATCAGCACGCCGGGCTCCAGTATTGCATCGGGGTGACGCCGGCTATCGTGAAAACCGGGCACACCGGGAATGCGGCCAAGAATCTCGTCGTCAGGCCTGGCGGTGATGCGGATAAAACGCAAGAGCGACAGGCCGATGGCAATCGCGATGCCTTGCATCACACCGGCGCTGACCACTCCTAGCGTAGTCAGTAGTGCGACCCCCAGTTCGCTGCGGCTGATCTGGCGCAACTGGCGCAGTGTGGCCAGATCGATCAGGCCAAAGGCTGCATGCATTAAAATGGCGGCCAGCGCTGCGATCGGAACAAATTGCAAGGGGCGCGTCAGAAACACAATGGCCAGCGCGATCACTCCGGCGGTGACGACCGACACCATTTGGGTTCGCCCGCCAGTCGAGAGGTTGACGGCAGTGCGCGAGTCGGCGGCGCTGATGGCAAAACTGCCGGACAGCGCCGCCGCGATATTGGCTGCGCCCAGTGCATTGAGTTCCTGATCCGGGTCGATTTGTTCGCCGGTTTTGGCGGCAAAACTGCGGGCGGTCAGGATGGCGTTGGAAAAACTGATCAGGGCAACGCCGGCGGCAGCCGTCAACAGCCCGCCCAACTCGTAAGCCGATATATGGCTAAAGTCCAGGTGCAGGGTAGGCAAGCCGGCAGGTACGAAGCCCAGTGTGGCCACTCCCTTGGCTTGCAAACCCAGTGCAGCCACGGTGCTGCTACTGGCGATGATGGCGACAAGCGCAGCAGGCAGGCGCGGTAGCAATCGGGCGCAAAGCAACATCGTAGCGAAGGTCAACAGGCCGATGGCCAGTGTCGGCAGGTGGGTTTGCGGCAGCTTATCGGCCAGTTCGGCCAGACGCGGCAAAATACGGTGGCTGTCCAGGGTAAAACCCAGCAGTGGCCCGCTTTGACCGATGAAAATACTCAGCGCTACTCCGTTGAGAAAGCCGACCAGAATGGGGCGGGACAAAAAGTCGGCCAGCAAGCCCAGGCGCAGGCGTGCTGCCAGCAGGCAAAACACGCCGGCAAAAAAAGCCAGCAGCGCCGACAGCGCAAGGTAGGTGTCCGGCTGCTGGGCGGCCAGCGGAATCAGGGCACTGGAGACCATGGCGCAAGTGGCGGCATCCGGCCCTAGTATCAACAGGCGCGAGCTGCCGAATAGTGCATAGGTCAGTAGTGGCAGCATGCAGGCATACAGGCCGATTTCGGGCGAAAAGCCGGCCATTTGTGCGTACGCCACCGCCACCGGCAGGGCAATACTGGCCACGGTGAGGCCGGCATACAGATCGGCCGGTAAGTCCTGATGCCGGTAGTGGACGAAAGCCGGCAGTCCCGGCATCAGGCGGTACAGGCGTGTGCGCAAGGCGGGCAGGGGGAAAGTCATGCCTGTACTATACGCCCTGCTATTATTTTGTCATGCAGGCTTGCTGCCGGCCCAAAGCCAGAGCCTTGCCGGATTCGGGCTTGCCGCTGGGCTTGAGGCTTTGCTACCATCAGCCCTTAAACAGCGAATAACGCATACATACCCAGAGGAAACCATGAGCGATCTTATCCAGCACGTTAGCGATGACTCCTTCGAACAGGATGTACTGAAGGCACAGGGCCCGGTTCTGGTTGATTACTGGGCCGAGTGGTGTGGTCCTTGCAAGATGATCGCCCCGATTCTGGACGATGTGTCGCGCGATTACGAAGGTCGCCTGAAAGTGGTCAAGCTTAATATCGACCAGAACGAGCAGACCCCGCCCAAGTTTGGTATTCGTGGCATTCCTACCCTGATGCTGTTCAAGGATGGCGAAGTGGTGGCAACCAAGGTCGGTGCACTGGCCAAGGGTCAGTTGACGGCATTTATTGACAGCCACATCTAATCAAGACTATCCTTCCAGCAGTTTCATGTACGGGCGGCCCCTCCGCCGCCTGTTCTCCCGTTTTCTTCCTCATACTTCCGGCTTTTGAAGTCAATCGTTTCCCTTCACTTCATCAAAAGTCGACACACGGCTGCTATGCACTTATCTGACCTCAAACATCTCCACGTCACCCAATTGGTGGAAATGGCGATCGCCAATGAAATTGACGGCGCCAACCGCTTGCGTAAACAAGACCTGATCTTTGCCCTGCTGAAAAACCAGGCTAAAAGAGGTGAAAGCATTTACGGCGAAGGTACGCTGGAGGTGTTGCCCGACGGTTTCGGCTTCCTGCGTAGCCCGGATACTTCGTACCTGGCCGGTCCGGATGATATTTATGTCAGCCCCAGCCAGATCCGCCGCTTCAATCTGCACACCGGCGACAGCATCGAAGGCGAGATCCGCACGCCAAAAGACGGCGAACGCTACTTTGCCTTGGTGAAAGTGGATCGGGTCAATAGCGAGCCGCCGGAAAACTCCAAGCACAAGATCCTGTTTGAAAACCTGACGCCGCTGTTTCCGACGGAGCCTTTCAGGCTGGAACGTGATATCAAGGCGGAAGAAAATATTACCAGCCGCATCATTGACCTGATCGCCCCGATAGGCAAAGGCCAGCGCGCCTTGCTGGTGGCACCGCCCAAGTCGGGTAAAACGGTGATGCTGCAACATATTGCACATGCCATTTCGGCCAACCATCCGGAAGCAATCCTGATCGTACTGATGATCGACGAGCGTCCGGAAGAAGTGACCGAGATGCAGCGTTCGGTGCGCGGCGAAGTGGTGAGTTCGACGTTTGACGAACCGGCTACGCGCCATGTGCAGGTCGCCGAGATGGTGATCGAAAAGGCCAAGCGTCTGGTCGAGCATAAAAAAGACGTGGTGATTCTGCTGGACTCCATCACCCGTCTGGCGCGTGCCTACAACACGGTGGTGCCGGCTTCGGGCAAGGTGCTGACCGGTGGTGTGGACGCCAATGCGCTGCAGCGTCCCAAGCGCTTCTTCGGCGCCGCGCGTAATGTCGAAGAAGGTGGCTCGCTCACCATTATCGGTACCGCGCTGGTCGACACGGGCAGCCGCATGGATGACGTGATCTACGAAGAATTCAAGGGTACCGGCAACTGCGAACTGCATCTTGACCGTAAAATGGCCGAGAAGCGTATTTTCCCTGCCATCAATATCAACCGCTCGGGCACACGCCGCGAAGAGCTGCTGGTGCCGCAAGACCAGTTGCAGCGTATCTGGGTGCTGCGCAAACTCTTGTATCCGATGGACGATATCGAGGCGATGGAGTTCTTGCAGAACAAGATACGCGCGACCAAGACCAATGCAGCCTTCTTCGATTCGATGCGCCGCTAAGATCTGATCGCCAAAACAAGCCAGCCTTTGTGCTGGCTTTTTTTATGGCAAGCAGACATGATATGCGGATGAATCCTGTCCATCATGGTCTTCGTCCCGACTTCCCCGCCACGGCCGAGGAGGCCCATGGCTGGCTGTCCCTATGCATGGCGCGCGCGGCGCGGCCCGTCCGCCCCGAATTTGCCCAGGGCTTTCCTGCGCATGTGGCATTGCGGGCGGCGGCGGTGCTGATCGCCATACTATGGCATGCACAAGGGCCGAGCATTTTATTGACTCGCCGCACCGAGGCTTTGAAAAGCCACGCCGGGCAAATCAGTTTTCCCGGCGGCAAAGTGGATGCGGACGACGCGAGTGTGATGGATGCGGCGTTACGCGAGGCTTGGGAGGAAGTCGGGCTGGCGCAAGACAGCGTCAGCGTGGTCGGCGAGATGGAGGTTTACCCGACCTTAAGCGGTTTTGCCATCCATCCGGTCGTCGGCATTATCACGCCGCCTGTGAGTCTGGTACCTGAACCGGGGGAGGTGGCCGAGATTTTCGAGCTGCCGCTCGCGCGCGCGCTCGATCTGTCGGCCTATCAGCGCCATGCTTTTAACCGCGGTGGCGTGGTGGGCGAGTATTACTCGCTCACCCATGAAGAACATTTCATCTGGGGTGCGACCGCCGGCATGCTGCATCAGTTGGCGGTGCGTCTGGCTTAGGGTCTGTCTACTTAAAAACGGCGGTGCAAGGCACAATGCCCTATACACACGCCGCTTTCTTAGCCGTTTTTGCCTTTAAGCCTGGGTAAAGCGCATCGACAAATCGATGGCGCGGATATCCTTGGTCAGCTTGCCGATCGAGATGCGGTCAACGCCGGTTTCGGCAATGGCGCGTACCGTGTCGAAGTCCACCCCGCCCGAAGCTTCAAGTTCGGCGCGCCCCTGATTCAGCGCCACGGCCGCGCACATTTCTTCCAGCGACATATTGTCCAGCAGTACCAGAGAGGCACCGGCGTTGAGTGCCTGTTGCAACTCGTCCAGATTCTCTACTTCCACTTGTATGCTGACCCCGGCCGGCGCCAGTGCAAATGCGCTTTGCAAGGCGGCCGCAATTGAACCGGCTGCCGCGATATGGTTTTCCTTGATCAGGATGCCATCGTAAAGGCCGATGCGCTGGTTGCAGCCGCCACCGGCCAGTACTGCGTATTTCTGTGCCAGCCTGAGGCCGGGCAGGGTCTTGCGGGTGTCGAGAATGCGCGCGCGCGTGCCGGCAATCAGTGTGCTGTAGCGACGGGTTTCGCTGGCGACAGCCGACAGCATCTGCAGGAAATTCAGTGCCGAGCGTTCGGCTGTCAGCAAGGCGCGCGCCGGGCCGGTGATCTCGCATAGCGTTTGCCCCGGCGCGACGCTTTCCCCTTCTTTGACCAGCCACAGTATCTGGCAGCGGGCATCGACCTGACGGAAGCATTCGTCAAACCAGGCTTGCCCTGCGATGACGGCTTCTTCGCGCACGATAATGCGCGCCTGGCCTGGCGTTTCGGCCGCAACCAGTTGTGCGGTCCAGTCGCAGGCGCCGATATCCTCGGCCAGCGCGCGGGCAACGTCCTGTGCAATCAGATGAGGGGCGGGCAGGCGGGGCATGGCGTTCTCCGTGGCGGGCGACAAAAGCGCGATTCTAGCAGAATGCTGTGCTGTGATGCTTAAGGGAAACTCGCCTGTGTTCTGCTATGATTTGGGCATATTGCTTTGTCTGTGCCTGTTATGAATTTCACTGCCGACCTGTTTCCTCGTGACTGGCTAGGCTTGTCGGCGCTGCTGTCGCTGCTGGTCTTGTTGTTTTGCCTGTGGCGCACACCGTGGCGCAAGCTGGATAGCCGCCTGCTTAATGCCGGTATGGGGGCGACGGTGGCGGTGCTGGCTTTGTGGCTATTGCATGGCGGTCTCAATGACGGTCTGTCTTTTCACTTGCTAGGAGCGGCTATCCTGACGCTGATGCTGGGGCCATGGCTGGCCTTGCCGGCTTTGGCGTTGGTGCTGCTGGCGGTGTCTGCCTTGGGTATGGGGCAGTGGCAGGCTTTCGGGATGAATTTTCTTACCATGGCCTTGTTGCCGGTTGGTCTGGTGCACGGGGTATGGCGATTGAGCCGGCGCTATTTACCGGCGAATTATTTTGTCTATCTGTTCGTGTGTGCCTTTGCTGCAGGCGGCGCCAGCCTGTTGCTGTCGACGCTGGCATCGTGTGTGGCGCTGATGCTGGCAGGGGCTTATGCGACGGACTTTTTGCTAAATGAAGTCTTGCCGTTTTATTTTTTGCTGTCGTGGTCGGAGGCGTTTACCACGGGCCTGGCGATGGCGGTCTTGACGGTGTACCGGCCGGCATGGGTGGTGTCGTTTGATGACGCGACCTATCTGGGGAAACGTGAGAATTAAGTGCGGTTTAAACCGTGAGGGACGTGATGATGGGTTTTGCCTTGTGGAGTTTGCTGATTGCCTCGCTACTGCCTTTGTTGTGGGCGGTCTTGGCCAAGGCGGGGGCGCCGTACGATAACCATCAGCCGCGTACTGTGCTGGCGAAAGCGACCGGGCATCGTCTGCGCGCCAACTGGGCACAGCAAAATGCATGGGAAGCGCTGACCCCTTGGGTCGCTGCGGTGCTGGTGGCGCAGTGGGTGGGGGTCTCGCAAGCGATGATGGACGTGGCCGCGCTGATTTTTATCGCGGCCCGTCTGGCGCATGGCGTGTTTTACATGACCGACCGGCCAACGCTGCGTTCGCTGGCCTGGTTGCTGGGTTTTGCCGCCATGGTCAGCCTGTATGTTGCAGCGGCACGCGTGGCCGGCTAGTTCAGATTACGATAGGCTCGGGCTCGATATCGACGCCATAGCGCTGGGCGACGGTCAGCCTGACCTTGTCGGCTAGGGCCCAGATGTCGCTGCCGCTCGCCTCGCCATAGTTGACCAGTACCAGCGCCTGCTTGACGTGTACGCCGGCATCGCCTTCGCGGTAGCCCTTAAGACCAGCCTGATCGATCAGCCAGCCGGCCGCCAGCTTGACCCTGCCTTCACCTGCCGGATAGTGCGGCAGTGCCGGGTGGCGTGCCAGCAGTGCTTCGGCTTGGGTCGCATCGACAATCGGGTTCTTGAAAAAGCTGCCTGCATTGCCCAGTTGCGCGGGGTCGGGCAGCTTTTGCGAGCGGATGGCAATCACCGCCTGGCTGACATCGCGCGCCGTGGGCGCGCTGATGCAGCGGCTGTCCAGTTCGCGGGCAATATCGCCATAGGCGGTTTTCAGGCTGGCGGCTTTGGTCAGCCTGAAGCGCACGGCGGTGACCAGCAAGTGCGCACCGGCTTCGTGCTTGAAGATGCTGTCGCGGTAGGCAAAGCGGCAGTCGCTGTTTGGCAAAACGACTTCGGTGCCGCCGTTTGCCAGATCGGCGCAGACCACCTCGCTGATGATGTCTTTTACTTCCACTCCATAGGCGCCGATGTTCTGCACCGGGCTTGCTCCGACCGTGCCCGGAATCAGGCTGAGGTTTTCCAGTCCGGACAGCCCCATCTCCAGCGTATGCAGTACAAAATCGTGCCAGAGCTCACCTGCGGCGGCTTCCAGCTCGATATGCGCATCGGTGTCGGCGATGACGCGTATGCCGCGGGTAGCCATGCGCACCACCATGCCCGGATAGTCGCGGGTAAACAGCATATTGCTGCCGCCGCCCAGCCACAGCACCGGTCCCTGCCGGTAGGCGTCGCTGGCGAGCAGGGCGGGCAAGTCCGCCAGTGTCTCCAGTTCGGTGTAATGGCGCGCGAGGGCATTCAGACCGAAGCTGTTATAGGGCTTGAGTGAGGTTTCACTGTGCAGGGTCAGACTCATGGCGCAATCTTTGCTAAATGTTGGCGATGCAGGCGCTGGCGGCTTTCGCGAGCCAGATACCAGACCAGGAAAAAGGCCGCGATCGACAGGCTGACCACCAGCGCGGCCCAGAAGCCGTTGACGCCCATGGCCGGCACCAGATAATCGGTCAAGCCCAGCACAATGCCCAAGCCCAGTCCCAGTACCCAGAACGACACGATATGGATGAACATCGGAATGGTGGTGAGCTTGTAGCCGCGCAATGCGCCCGAGGCGATGGTTTGTGCGGCATCGGTCAATTGATAGACCGCGGCAAACAGCAGCAGGGTCAGGCCGATGGCGATGACTTGCGGGTCATTGGTATACATGCGGATGATGGGCTCGCGCAGCAGCAAGACCAGCGCCATGGTGATAAAGGCGGCGATCAGGCCGGTCACCAGCCCTACGCCGGATACAAAGCGGGCCTGCAGATAGTCGCCTGCGCCCACGGCTTGCCCGACGCGCACCGACAGGGCCACCGACAGGCTTTGCGGCAGCATGTAGATGATGCTGCTGAAGTTGAGTACCGCCTGATGGCTGGCCACGACCAGCGTGCCCAGTTTGGCGACCAGAAGTGCAATAAAGGAAAACAGGCTGACTTCGACAAAGAAGGACAGGCCGATTGGAATGCCCAGCTTGAGAAAGCCGGCATGGCGCCTGAAATCGGGCCAGCTCATGCGCTCGGTCAGGCCGTAGGGCTTGAAGTGCTTGGCGCGCGCGATATAGATGTAGAGTGCGATGGCATTGAACCAGAACACGATGGCGGTGGCCCAGCCGCAACCGGCACCACCCATTTTGGGCATGCCGTACAGGCCGTGAATCAGGATGTAGTTAAGCGGGATGTTGAGTGCCAGCGCGATCAGGCTGACCAGCATAATGGGCCGTGGCCGGTTAAGACTGGAGGCGTAGGCGTGCAGGCTGCGGTGCATCAGCGCCGCCGGCATGCCAAGCGCGGCGCCGGTGATGTAGAGCATGGTCATGTCTTCGACGTGTTCGGGCAGCGTCAGCCACAGCCTGAGCAGGGGCTCGACCGCGATCATGGCAACCATGCCCAGGATGCCGGCAAACAGGCCGAACCACAGGCCCTGACGGCCGGTTTCGCCGATGTCGCCATGCTCGCCCGAGCCGAACTGGTGCGACAGGATAGGATTCAGCGCCGCCACCACCCCCATCAGGGTCACGTAGGCGGTCACGAAGATACTGGAGCCCAGGGATACGGCCGCCAGGTCATCGGTACTGACGTTGCCGGCCATGACCGTGTCGACAAAGCCGGTGGCGACTTGGGCGACTTGGGCGATCATCATGGGTAAGGCGAGATGGATCAGGGAGCGTGCTTCGCGGCTGATGGCGCCGCGTGGCGCACGATTGAGTTCGAACAGCATGGTCATCCAGAGCAAACAGGCGTAAGCACGCTATTGTAGCGGCAAACGCCTGCTTCTGTCCGGCCTGTGCTAGCGATGGCGTGCGGGTGGATCCTGGCGCAGCTCGCAGCTGATGACCAGCTGGGCGGCAAAACGGCTATTGATGGCCAGTGCGTCATCCAGTGAAACATCGCTTATCAGCAAGCTTGTGCCTTTGTGGCGCGGGATATAGCCCAGCATAGCGGCGTGGGCCGCGAGGCTGGCCAGTGCGCCATGGGTGTCGGGATGCAGCGAGTGCGCATGCAGCACGCCGTTGAGGCATGAAACAGGGCGCAAGACGGCAGGTGCCGGGGCATCGAAATCGGTGTAGTTGTCAGTCTGGCAGTCGTACATGGTTCTGTCCTTGTCGTGCGCGGGTCGCCTTATGCGGGCCCGGTCGCAGCCAGGCGTCGCTTTAGCAGGATTTATATGGGCGCCCTGCAAGTTGTCGGTTAAATCGGCGCTGGGGTCGGAACCCCGATACTCGAATAGCAGATATTGCACTGTACTCAAGAGGGCTCAGCGTAGGGTGTGCGCCCTGCCTTTGTCAAGCGAGGTGTGCATCGGCCGGTTTCGCGATATAATCCGTTCCATGTCTGTCGCGGCGTCCCGTGACCAAAACCAGAATCCGCTACCCCATTCCCATGATCCGCAAGTTAATCCGACGCGTGCTCGAACTGCCCGCAGAGTTGGGCAGCCGCCGTGGCAAACCCAAAGTCATTCCGTTTGCCATGCACGGAATCCGGCGTGACGAACTCAGTCGCGGCGCCCAACGTGTAACCTCCACCTTGCAGGAAGCCGGTTTTTCCGCTTATGTGGTCGGGGGGGCTGTACGCGACCTGATGCTGGGTGTGTCACCCAAAGATTTCGATGTCGCCACCAATGCCACGCCGGAGGAGGTGCATCACCTGTTCCGCCGCTCGCGCATCATCGGCAAGCGTTTTCGCATTGTCCATGTGATGATGGGGCCGGAAACCATCGAGGTCACCACCTTCCGTGGTGGCAATATCGGCCGCAAGAACGACTCGGGCCGTATCATGGCCGACAACTCTTACGGCTCGCAGGAAGAGGATGCGCACCGTCGCGACTTCACCGTTAATGCGCTGTTTTACAACCCGTCCGACGAATCCATCGTCGACTTTCATCAGGGCATGCGCGATATTAAGGCCAAAAAGCTGGTGATGATCGGCCAGCCGGTACAGCGCTACAAAGAAGATCCGGTACGCATGCTGCGCGCCGTGCGTCTGGCGGCCAAGCTGGGCTTTGCTATTGATGAAAAAACGCGCAAGCCGATCGCCTCTCATGCCGTTCTGCTCAAGGACGAACCGGCTGCGCGCCTGTTTGACGAATTGCTCAAGCTTTTGCTGTCCGGCCATGCCTGGGACTGCCTGACCAAGTTGCGCGATGAAGGCTTGTCCGGCGGCGCTTTCCCGCTGCTGGATGTGGTCATGGGCGAGGCTGCCGATGACGGTTTTATCCGTCTGGCGCTGGATAGCACCGATGCGCGCGTACGCGACGAGCGGCCGATTTCGGTCGGATTCTTGCTGGCGACCTTGCTGTGGCGTCAGGTGGATCAGCGCTGGCAGGCCTTGCAGGCAGATGGGGAAAAACCGATTCCGGCCCTGATGCAGGCCATGGCTGATGTGGAAGCGACGCAGGACAACGATTTTGCCAGTCCACGCCGCTTTAGCGTCACCATGCGCGAAATCTGGATGCAGCAGCCGCGCTTCGACGCGCGTAGCGGCCAGCGCCCGTTCCGCTTTATGGAACAGCCGCGTTTCCGTGCCGGTTTCGACTTCCTGGCACTGCGCGCCGCGGCCGGCGAAGTGCCGCAGTCGCTGGTGACCTGGTGGGCCGATTTCCAGAAGGGCGACAATGAAGCGCGTCAGGCGCTGATTGCCGCGGTCAAGGATGAAGAGGGTGCACCTGCGCGCAAGCGCCGCCGCCGTCCGCGCAAAAAGCCTGCTGCCGGAGATGTCGCTTGACTCGCGCCTTTGTCGCTTTGGGCAGCAATCTGGATAACCCGGCTGCCCAGCTGAAGCTGGCTCTGGCGGCGCTGGCCGCCTTGCCGGGCACCTCTTTGCTGGCAAGCTCCGCCTTGTATCGCACCACACCGGTTGGTTTTATTGCCCAGCCTGATTTTGTCAATGCCGTGGCCGAGCTGGACACCGCACTGGATGCGGATGCGTTGCTGGATGCCCTGATGCAAATCGAGCGTATGCATGGCCGTGTGCGTTCTTTTCGCAACGCGCCGCGTGTACTGGACCTGGATCTGCTGACGTATGGTGACGAGATCAGGCATAGTGAGGTGCTGACCCTGCCGCACCCGCGCATGCATGAGCGCGCCTTTGTGTTGCAGCCTTTGGCCCAGATTGCACCCGACTACCAGTTGGGTCATTACGGGTCGGCACGAGAGCTGGCCGAGCGCCTGGGTTCGGCTGGTATCGAGCGCCTGAACGACTAAACCCCCGTCCGACTGTTGGAGAGCGTGCATGAATCCTTTGCGTTATGTGGTGATAGAAGGGCCGATAGGTGCCGGCAAATCGACCTTGGCGCGCCGTCTGGCCGAGCATTGGGAAGTCGACCTTTTGGCCGAAGCGCCCGAGGCGAACCCCTTTTTGCCGCGTTTTTATCGCAGCATGCCGCATCACGCACTGTCTACCCAGCTCTCTTTTTTGTTGCAGCGCAGTGGTGCAGCGCGCAGCATGATAGAGGGTGAGCTTCAGGGCCGGCCGGTGGTGTCTGACTTTTTGTTCGAGAAGGATGGTCTGTTTGCCCGCGCCAATCTGGATGCCGAAGAACTGGCTCTCTACCGGCAATTGACTCCGCGCATCCTGCCCGAGTACCCGTCGCCGGATCTGGTGATTTATCTGGAGGCATCGGAAGACGTGTTGCTGTCACGGGTGGCCGAGCGCGCCTGCGAGTATGAAGTCAATTTTCCTGACGGCTATCTCAAGCGGGTGCATGAGGCTTACCGCAACTTTTTTTACGAGTATGATGCTGCGCCCTTGCTGACCGTGAACACCGATCACCTCAACTTGCTTGAGGGGGGCGAAGATTTTGAATTATTGTTGCGCTGCATTAGCGAGATGCGCGGGCAGCGCAGTTATTTTAACAAGAGCGCTTGATGCGTCTGGCCACAAGCCAGGCTTGTGCGCAGTTCCAAAGACCCTAAGGAGACACCTAGGTCATGAAAGTCACTGTCAATACCCTGAACAAGATGGCCGCCGAAGGCCGCAAGATTTCCATGCTGACTTGCTACGACGCAAGTTTTGCGAGCCTGCTGGAGGATGCCGGTGTCGATATCCTGCTGGTGGGTGACTCGCTGGGTATGGTCATTCAGGGCGTAGATTCGACCTTGCCGGTGACGCAAGAAGAGATGGAATATCATGTGCGCTGTGTCGCGCGTGGTGCCAAACGTGCGCTGGTGCTGGGCGACATGACCTTCGGCAGCTACCAGCAAAGCCCGCAGCAGGCATTTGCCAATGCGTCGCGCCTGATTCAGGCTGGTGCGCATATGGTGAAAATCGAAGGCGGCGCCTATATGGCGGAAACCACCCGTTTCCTGTCTGAGCGCGGCATTCCGGTGTGTGCCCATATCGGGCTGACGCCGCAATTCGTCAATGCTTTTGGCGGCTACCGGGTGCAGGGCAAGAGCGAAGATGATGCGCGCCGCATCGTCAACGACGCCAAGGTGCTGGCCGAGGCCGGTGCCAGCATGGTGCTGATGGAGTGCGTGCCCTCTGCGCTGGCGCGCGAAATCACCGAAACCGTGGCTGTGCCGACCATAGGCATTGGTGCCGGCGTCGATGTGTCCGGTCAGGTGCTGGTGTCGTACGATGCGCTCGGTGTCTATCCGGGCAAGAAGGCCCGCTTTGTTAAAAATTTCATGGCTGACGCCCAGAGCATACAGGGTGCGGTCGAAGCGTATGTCAAGGCCGTGCAGGACAAGAGCTTCCCTGCCGCCGAGCACACCTTCTAAGGGATGTATCATGCAAGTCATTCGTAGTATTGCCGAGTTGCGCGCCTGGCGTAAACAAGCCGCTAGCGTTGCTTTTGTGCCGACCATGGGCAATCTGCATGCCGGCCATATTGCGCTGGTTAACGAAGCGCATCAGCATGCCGCGCATGTGGTGGTCAGCATTTTTGTTAACCGCCTGCAGTTTGGCCAAGGGGAGGATTTTGATGCCTACCCGCGCACCTTCGACGATGATTGTGCCAAGCTGGAAGCGGCCGGCGTCGATGTGCTGTTCTTTCCGCTGGAAGCCGAACTGTATCCGCATGTACGCCAGTCGTTCAATGTCGAACCGCCGCATCTGCAGGACGAGTTGTGCGGGGCTTTCCGTCCCGGACATTTCCGTGGTGTCGCGACGGTGGTGACCAAGCTGTTCAATATTGTCGAGCCGGATTTTGCCTGCTTTGGCAAGAAGGACTATCAGCAGCTGGCGATTATCCGCGGCATGGTGGAAGACCTGAATAGCCCGGTGCAACTGGTAGCGGTGGATACCGGCCGTGCCGATGATGGTCTGGCCTTGTCGTCGCGTAATGGCTATCTGACGAGCGAAGAGCGTGCCGAGGCACCGCGCCTGTACCGCAATCTCACGCTGATGCGCGAGGCCTTGCTGTCCGGCGACAGCGATTATGCGGCGCTGGAAACGCATGCGCGCCAGGATCTGGAGGCGCATGGCTGGCGTGTCGATTATGTCGAGGTGCGCCAGGCACAAACGCTGGAAATCGCCCATGCCGGTGAAAAAAATCTGGTGGTGCTGGTCGCTGCCCGTCTGGGCAAGACCCGCCTCATCGACAATGTAGAAGTCGCGCGTTAAACGGTCTGTCTTCTACCCGCATAAAGCCCGCTGCAGGTTTGCATCGGGCTTTATGGTTTGATTGTCAGGAAAAAAAGGGAAACACCTCATGCTCAGAAGCATGCTCAAATCCAAGCTGCACCGCGTGACGACCACGCATTCGGAACTGCACTATATCGGTTCGTGCGCCATCGATGAAAACCTGCTGGAAGCCGCCGACATTCTGGAATACGAAGAAGTCGAAATCTGGAATGTGACCAATGGCGAGCGCTTTGCGACTTACGCCATTCGCGCCGAACGCGGCTCGGGCATTATTTCGGTCAATGGTTCGGCTGCACGCCGCGCCGCGCCGGGGGATCTGTTGATCATCGCGACGTTTGCCCAGATGAACGAGCAGGAAATCGTCGCCAACAAGCCGGCGCAGGTATTTGTCGATGCGGATAACCGCATCACCGAAGTGAAATATGGTGCCACGCCGGTACAAGTCGCTTAAGCGTTGCCTGCTCTAGATGAAAAAATCCCGCCGCTGGCGGGATTTTTGCTGTCCGGAACGTGCCGTGCGATTATTTGACTTCTACCTCCACGCGGCGGGATTCGCGATTGTCGGCCATGTCGGCCACGGTGTAGACCGGTTCTTCCAGTACGATCTGATCGGCTTGAACACCGGCTTCCGTCAGTAGCTTCTGGACTGCTGTAGCGCGGTTTTTGGCCAGTTCGATATTGTGTGCCGGCTCACCGGTTTTATCATGGTAACCACTGATGCTGATCTTGGCGGTGGGGTTGGCGTTGGCATATTCGGCGATGGCCGCCAGTTCATTCTTGCTGCTGGCGGGGGGCGTAAATACATCGATATCAAAATAGATGCGGGTGGCTGCCGGCTTGCCGGCAAGGGCGGGGGGCTCCATGGCTGTGCTTGCTGTGGGGGCTGTTGGCGCTGCTGGCGCTGGGGGTGGCGCTTCCGCTTGCTTCATGACCTGGGGCAGTTCGGGCGGGGTGGCTTGCTGGTTGCAGCCACGGAATTGAAAAAGCCCGAACAGGATGGCGGCAAGTCCGAGCAGCCATAGCCACCAGCGGCCAAAGCCGGACTTTGCTGCGACAGCCTCGATCTTGTGACCGGCATCCGGGATGGCTTGGGCGACTGCCTTGGGCGCCGCTCCGATTAAAGAACCCAGGCCCAGCATGGCCGTGATCGCTGCGGGTATCCGTCCGGATAAAAAGCTTTCCTGTCCCTTGAACAGGCTGCTCAGGGCACTTGCATCTATGGTGCCGCCGCCAGCCTGATTTCTGAGAAAACCGAGAACAAAGGGGGTGGCTAAAGCCAGTAGTTTGTCCATTGACAGCAGATTTAAATGGCTTTCGCTGGCGAGTGTCGAGGTCAGTGGAGCGAGTTTTTCACCAAAGAGGGATGACAACTGCTGCTGTCCCATGGCAGAGACTACGCCTATCTTGTCGGGCGTGAGCAAGGTGCCTGCATCCTGCAACAGTGGCAGGTTGGGAGCATTAATCAGCCCCAGCAACTTGTTGGTTCCGCCGGTACTGGTGTTCTCCTTGAACAGGCTGGCGAGCAAGACTGGAATGGCGGCACCCAGTGCGTTTTTGATGCCGGTCGCGGGCTCTCCCAGATGTTGGGCTGCGAGTTCGGCGAAGGGGCCTGCCAGGCCCTGTTTTAGGGTATCGAGTAAGTTGACGTGCATTTCCATACTCCCAGTCGGGTGGTGTTGGTATGTAAGTCGATGAAAAACAAATGCTTACGCGCATTACGTCAACTTAGCCCATCTTTTTTTCCTTTGTCTGCTTTTAACGCAAGGCGGGCTGTTTTATGTTTTATTCTGCTGAGGTTATGCACACACGGCCAGCCTGCTCACAAGCCGGCTAATTATCCGGCGTGGAGGGCGGAAGCCTGATCGCCCAGCCACTGCAGCAACTGGCGCTTAACCTCGGGGCTGCTTAACAGTGCCATATGGCTGGTGTTGTAGGCGATGCTCTGGTTTTGCGGGGAAAACTGCAAGACGCGCTGCGGATCTGCATGCTCGCCCAGCGCGCTGGATAGCGGCACCAAGCCGTCGCCCAAGATGGATTCGGTCAGCGTGCCGCGCTTGCTCGCCGTTGTCGCCGCGATGGTGTAACAGACGACACCGGCAGGCAAGGACAGAATCTGCCTGTCGTCCGGTTTGCGCCGGAAACGGTCATGACCTTGCCAGTCTTCATCCAGTACATGGCCGTATCTCAGATCGGTAATGCCGGCGCTGCGCAACTGGCCAATCTTAGCCAGCGGCGCGCTATAGGGCGTACTGCCCAGAATGACATCGATCCAGTTTCCAGCCCGCTCCAGCGGTGCGCCATGGTGCGGGGTGCCCAGAAAGACAATTTTTTGCAGCCGATCCGGCCATGCCATGCCGGCTTGACGGGCGTAATGGATTGCGCTGCGTATCAGCAGGCCACCCATGCTGTGTGCGACGACCGAGAGCTCGGTCACGGGGACGGGCCAGCGGCTGAGTGTGCTTTCCAGTCGCTCTGCCAGTTCATGCCCGTTTTGCGAGATGTGCAGGCCAGTGTTGTAGCGCAGATAAATCGGCGTATAGCCTAGAGCCTCGGCCAGATCGATGCCATGGCCGGCACTCTGACCTGATTGGGCATCGCTGGTACACCATTGCCGCTCATTCATGCACAAGCCGTGTATCAGTAACAGCAGCTTGCCGCTCGCTTCTGGCTGTGCCGACAGGTCGAGGTCTGCATTATGCAGGCGTAGGCGCATGGGAATGGCAAACGGGCTGACGTTGGCTTTGAGCTTGTCTCCCATTACGCCATTCAGCGCGGCCAGTATCGCCAGACGCTGTGGGGTGTCCTCACTGGACTGTTCTGCGGCGACAAATAGCGACTCCAACCGGCTGAGCGTTAAATGTGCGCCCTTGTCCACAAGCTGGGTGACTCCGCGTACGCTGCGATAAATCAGTCCGGTGATGCCGCCGGTTTGGCCGTGCTGTTTGCCGCCACGCACGCCCAGCGTATTCCATATCGACTGATGGACACCCTCGACGATATGGCTGGTGTGGGTGACGGCCAGTGTCGCCAGTTGGGTCAGTCCGCGGATATCGCTGCTGCGCAGGTGTCGGTGGGGCTTGCTGGAAACGGGAGTAGGCATGCGGCAGGCCTGCATTGGAGTATGGGGTGCAATCGTGTGCACCGGTCCGTTATAGCTTACGCGTAATGCGGGTCGGGGTCGTGCGGCATGGCACGCTATGGGGTGGGGTGTGGTATGGCAGGTCTCTGATTGTATTTCGAGTTTACGCTTGCAGGGTGCATGGTCTTGACGCCGGCAATTGCGGGCCCGTTTAGGAGCGGAAGTTACAATGGAGGCGATAGCCTCCATTGTTGTCTTTGTCGTGTGGGCGGTGAGTCAGGGCTTGCGGATCACAATCTTGGGGTTGGAATTGCCCCAGACGGTATACAGGTCGGCCAAGAGTGCGCCGTTGGCGTCTTCCATTTCGGTTTGCGTGACTTCGCCCGAGCCCTGTTTGCCGAACAGCACCACTTCGTCACCAGCCTTGACGCCTGGAATATCGGTGACGTCGACCATGGTGGTATTCATCGACACCTTGCCGACCACGGGGGCGCGCACGCCGCGGATCAGTACATGGCCCTTGTTGGTGAAGACGCGGCGATAGCCGTCGGAGTAGCCGACTGGCAGGTTGGCCAGCAGCGAGTCGCGCTTGAGGGTGTAGGTGCGGTCGTAGCCCACGGTATTGCCGGCCGGGTAAGGGTTGACGGCGGCGACGCGGGTCTTGAATGCCATCACGCGCTGGTACTCGGTATGGCTGGGTACGGTGTCGCCGAAGATGGCGCCGCCGGGGCGCACCATGTCGAGGTGGGATGCCGGCACTTCCAGCGTGGCAAAGCTGTTGGCGCTGTGCAGGGTCAGATCGCTGCGCTTGAGGCCGCTAGCCTGGATCAGCCACGCCGATTCTTCCTTGAATTTGGCCAGCCCTTTTTCGACATCGGGTTTTTCCTCGACGGCGAAGTGGGTCATGATGCCGCTGATTTTCAGGTTCGGGATCTTGGTGAGTGCCACGGCATCGGTGCGGCCCTGTTCGCTGGCCAGATCAATGCCGTTGCGGCTCATGCCGGCCGAGTTCAGCGCGACGTGAACTTCCAGTGGCCGGCCATGCGCTTTGGTGGCCTTGGCTGCGGCGCGGGCGGCGTCCAGATTGCCGACCAGTTCGACCACGCGGTATTTCAGGCCATTTTCGATTTCCTGCAAGGTGCCGGTGCGCACGCGCAGGACCTGGCCTTTGTAGCCGCTGGCGCGCACCACGCGCGCTTCTTCATTGCTGGCAATGCCGACGCAGGGGATGTCGGCGGCGATGATGGACGGCATCACTTGTGCCAGACCATGGCCGTAAGCGTCGGCCTTGAGGATGGCGCAGACCTTGGCCTTGCCGACGGCAGCCTTGAGCGTATGAAGGTTATGATCCAGTGCGGCCTTGTCGATTTCCACCCAGGCATTGCTGGTCTGGGGACTGACTTTGCTGCTGCCGTTGATCAGGGTTTGTGGTGCGGCAGCCAGGACATGTCCTTGAGTAAAGATGAGGCCGATGGCCAGCGCCAGCGTGCTTGGTGTCAGTTTCATTGCATCGTCTCCATATGGTTTTCTGGGGTATGGAGGATTTGGCATGATTTCGGCATTTTATTCAATAGGGGTTTTCCATGTTGCCGGTGCCGGTTTTATTGCGATAAACAGCCTGTCTGATTGTGGTATTGACGCAGAAAATGCTGCAGTGGAGGATGCTTGGGTAAGCAGGGCCAGGCGGTGGCGCCCAGCCTCTGCCGCGTTTTGATTGCCCGCCAGTCAGCCAGCCGGGGCGGCTGGCGCCTTGTGTGCGTTGCCTGCTTGCTGTTCCCTGACAGTGGCTGGGGGGATGAAGCCGATACGTGGGCGCATTTTGTCCGTCTGGAACTCATGGACTTAAGGCATCGCTGTTGTGGCGGCGCTTGACAGTTGCCATCCCCCCGCCTGCTGGTTGACCGCCAGCGGCCAGCGATAGACGCGTGAGAGCGCTGCCGGTTCCAGTACCTTGTCAGGGCTGCCATAGCCGACCAGCTTGCCCGCATCCAGCAAGGCCAGCCATGTAGCGTGGTTGGCCGCCAATGTCAGGTCGTGCAGTACTTCGATGACCGTATGTCCAGCTGCTGCCAGTGTTTGCAGCAAGCGCTGCAAACGGAATTGCTGGCGCAGGTCCAGATGGTTGGTCGGTTCGTCCAGTAGCAGAACCTGAGCCTGCTGTGCCAGCGCGCGTGCGATGGCCGCCCGCTGGCGCTCCCCGCCGGAGAGGCTATCCAGCCGCTTGCCTGCCAGTTGTTCCAGCTCGCAGCGGGCCAGTGCCTCGTCCAGTGCGGCACGATCGGCTGCGCGTGGCTGGGTAAATGGTCCCAAATGCGGCATCCGGCCCAGTAATACGAATTCAGTGACCGTCAGCGGTAAACCGGCCGGTATGTGTTGCGGGACATAGGCGATGCGCTTTGCCCGTTCGGCTGCGCTCAGTGCATAGACATCATCGCCGCCCAGAACTACCTGGCCGCAAGCGGGTTTTGCCAGTCCTGCCATCAGGCGCAGCAGGGTGGTTTTACCTGCGCCATTGGGGCCGAGCAAGGCACAGACCTGACCGGCGGGGACATGTAGCGACAGATTGTCGATGACCGTCTGGGACCCCCGCCGCAGGCTGACTTCATTCAGATCAAACACCATTTCAGCCATTGACTAGACTCCTTTGCTGGCGGGCAAATAGCCAGACGAAAAACGGCGGGCCGGCAAAAGCGGCAATCAGGCCAACCGGAATGTCGATCGGCCACACGACTGTGCGTGCCAGCGTGTCTGCTGCCAGCAGAAATAGCGCGCCGCCCCAGGCCGAAAGCAGAATCATGCGGCGTCTGCAGCCCCCAACCAGCACGGCGACCAGATTGGGCACCATCATGCCGACAAAGCCGATCACCCCCGACAAGGCGACGGCACCACCGGTCGCCAGCGCGGCACCGATGGCGGCCAGATGCCGGGTACGCACGACATCGACGCCCAGCGAGCGCGCGGCATCCTCACCCAGCAGCAGGCAATCCAGATCGCGTGCGATCCATAGCAGCAGTGCGATGCCGGTGAGCGCGACCAGGGCGCACGCACCCAGCCGCTCAGGTGTTGCAGCAGCCAGGTTGCCGGCAAGCCAGGCGCTGGCTGCGCGCAGAGTCAGATCATCAGACAGAAACAGCATCAGGCTGATCAGCGCGCCGCAAAACGCGCCGACCACCAGCCCCATCAGCAACAGGCCGGCAAGACCGCCGCGTACCAGCCGTGTCAGCGCCAGAATAAGCCAGGTCGCACCCAAGCCACCTGCAAATGCAGCCACAGGCAGGGGCAGGGCATGCCAGCCCAGCGCCAGCACGGCGACGACGGCGAGGGCTGCGCCGCCCGAGGTGCCGATCAGGCCAGGGTCGGCCAGCGGGTTGCGAAACAGCGCCTGTAGTGCGGCCCCGCTGGCGGCCAGTGCCGCGCCGACCAGAAGGGCGGTTGCGATTCGCGGCAGCCGTAGCGCCTGGATTAGCGGATCGGATAAGTCGGGCCAGGCCAGCGCATCGCCCTGGCTTGCCAGGGCCAGTAGCGGCAGCAATAGCGTGGCTGCCAGTAATATGCCCATCAGGCGGTGCATCGGGTTTATGGCGACAGGCGCAAGCCTTGTCTCGATAACGGCCATCTCAAAGCCTCCGCAAACGCTCGACGACGGCTGGGCTGTCCAGCGTCACCATCATGGCATCGCGCGCACTCAGTTCAACAACCTTGCCGGCCTTGCCTGCCGGGGTGGCCGCAATTTCCGGCCGGCGTGCGAAAACCGCCGCGCCACCATGTACCGGCGTATTGTGTGCGGCCAGTACGATTACATCCGGTGCCAGCGTGCGCCATGCCTCGCGTGACAGGGTTTTGTAGCCCTTGATCTGGCCGGCTGCATTCACGCCACCGGCGGCACGGATGAGCGTGTCGGCCGGCGTGCCGCTGCCGGCCACCATGGTGCCATCGTAGCTGATCAGGTAGCGGCGCCCATTGGCTGGGCGCGTGCCCATTTTTGTTTGCCAGTCACGTGCCAGTGTCGCGGCAGCAGCCGGCTTGCCAACCAGCGTGCCGACCCGGTGTATTGCCTGGGCAAAGTCACTGCCATCCTCGGCCAGTGAGACTTCTTCGGCGCGTACACCGATGCGCTGTAGTTGCTGCCAGATGCCAGGCGGTTGCGCTGCGGCGCTGCCCAGTACCAGCGTCGGCCGGGCGCGGGCGATGGTCTCGGCCGAGAGCGAGCGGACAAAACCGATTTCGCCCGCCTGCGCAAGTTCCGGCATGCGGCTTGAACGGTCGCGTCCGACGACTTCGCCAGCCGCGCCCAGCGCGACCACGATTTCGGCGATATCACTGCTGACGACGACCAGACGCTCTGCCGCCTGTAAGGGCAGGGTGAATGACAAGGCCGCCAGTGTCAGCGTCCGGTTTACCCATTTACGCATCGTCGCTCTCCTGTGGCAGCAGTTCGCCCAGCAGTTTGCGCCATTCGATGCGCTCGCTTTGGCCGGGTTTGCGTTCGCCAAAGAATGTCACCAGTGATTCGCCCGCCTCGTTGAATAACTCCAGCGAGGTCACTACGCCAGTGTCGCCCGGTTTGTGGGTCACCCAAGCCTCGGTGATCAGATCGGTGCGCAGATGCAGCTTGAACTGTGCATCCAGTACATTCAGCCAGTTGCCGACAACCTTGACTTCATGTAGCGGGCCGGTGTGGATCTGGATGATGCCGCCATTGCCGGCAAACACCATGATTGGCAGACCAATTGCCGCGGTACGGCGTAGCAAAACTTCCACGGCGTCGGTACCGACCTGCCATGCCTGCCCGGGCGGCGCAAGCCGGAAAGCTTGCTGGCGCGACAGTCCGTAACGGCGTAGCAAGGGATGAAAAGCGTGTACATCGCCAAGGGCCAGCCAGTCGCGCTGAAATGCGGCAATGTCTATATCGCTGCTGGCAGTCTTGCTCTGTACCACCGTCGCCGCGTCTAGCTGTAGCGCTGTACGCGGGCAGGCAAAGCGCTCACGCAACGCATCGAATGCAGCGATATTGCTGCTGTCGCTCAGGAATACCTTTTGGATTGCATGTCCGTTACGGTCAAAGAACTGCAGCGCGCGCCTGATGCCTTCTGTCCCCGCCGTGACTTGCGCATAAGCATGCGCCCAGCCGAACAGGAAAAAGCGCAGGTCGATGACCGGGTTGATGGCCAGGCCGACTTTGCCGTCGAACTGCACATTGCCGTAGTGGCCGGTCAACTCATGGACGCAGGCACTGTTGTGTGCCAGTGCGGTCACTTCGCCCAAGGCCGCGATGGCGGACAGCAAGGCCGGCCAGTCTGAAGTATCCAGCCGGGTGGCGGCCGGGTCGGCATGCACCAGTTCGCATTCGGTGATGCCCAGTTGTGCCGCGGTGTCGCGCGGATAAAGTGCGCCTTCCTTTGCGCGTAACTGCGCCAGTTGGGTCATCAGGTTCGGTGGTGCGGTTTCCATTGGTGTTCTCCTTGTTTTTTCGGTCAGGTCAGTGTTGCCGCTTAAAAGCTGTAGTTGTAGCTGGCGCTAAAGTTGCGCCCGGGCTGGGTGTAGCGCTCAAGTACCGCATCGCCTGCGCTCAGTCCGCGTACGTCGGCGCTATTCCAGTACTTGCGGTCAGTCAGGTTGAAAATGCCGGCCCGTACTGTGTGGTGCTTATCCGCTTGCCAATAGGCGGTCAGATCCAGTGTCGCGTAAGCAGGCGTCTTGAACTGGTGCGCTTCTGCGACACGGCGTTTTTTGGATACGGCTTTGACAAAGGCCTCGGTGCCCCATGTTTCGCTGTCGTAGCGCAGGCCGGCAACGGCCGTTAGCGGGGCGACCGAGTTCAGGGGGCGATCGTCGGTTTCATTGCGGCCCTGTGCCCAGGCTACGCTGCCTGCCAGCCGCCAGCCGGGTGCAAAGCGCCAGCCGGACTTGGCTTCTACTCCATGGATGCGGACTTTGCCGATATTCTGGTATTGGGATTCAAAACTGCCCGGACGGGTGCTGCTGCCGATACCGTTGCCGTTGCTGTCGCCTTGCAAGGTGACCAGTTCGATAAAGTCGCGGTAATGATTGGCATAGGCGGTCAGGCCAAAGTCGGCATGCTGCCAGTTGCCCTTGAGCCCCAGCTCGATGCCACGGCTGGTTTCGGAGTGGAGATTCGGGTTGGCCACGACTTCGTAGCCGTGGGCATGGTTGGCATACACCATATTGGCATCGTCAAATGGTGGCGCTCTAAACCCGGTAGAGAGCTGTAAAAAGCCGGTGTAATGTTCGGCAAACGGCAGCGCCAGACCAAACTTGGGGGAGAATGCATTGTCGCTGAACGAGGGCGGCGCACCGTCAGGGTTGGCGTTCAGATAAGCCTGGTCGGTGTGGGCACGCATGCGGTAGTAGTCCCAGCGCAGGCTGGGCGAGGCGACAAGCCCGCTGGCGAAGCGGATTTCGTCCTGCACGAATACACCCACCCGATCGGATGTGCTGTCCGGGAAGGTCTTGCTGGGGAAGGTTTCGCCGGCGATGACGTTGCTGCTGCTGCCGTTGGCCTTGATCTCTACTTTGTCGCGTGGGCGGCTGGTGTCGGTACGGCTGGCATCCAGCCCCCATACCAGCTGGTGGGTGAGGCCGGCCAGATCGAATTGCTGGCGGGCGTCGAGTGTCAGGCCCTTGCTTTGTTGTTCAAAGCCGTAGTTGGAAATGCGACGTGCGCCATTGCTGCGCCATTCAATGCTGTCATCGCTATTGTCGAGCTTCTGGGTATAGAGCTTGACTGATAACTGGTCGAATACCCCGATATCGTCGGCTTGCCAGGCCAGCGAAATACGATCGCGCGCCACGGTGTCGGCCGCGTTCATTTGCTGGATGCCTGAGCTGTACTTGCCTGCTGCAGAGCGTGCGCTGATTACATCGGTATCGGTCTGGCGCCGGTAGTGGTCCAGTGCAAGCTCCAGCCGCTGGCCCGCCACGGGCTGCCAGCCAAGCTTGGCCAGTACGCTGTCGCTCGTCCAGTCCTGCGGATTGGGCGTGGTGCGGTTTTTGGCGTTATCTGGATTGCTTGCACTGTTGCTGCCCTGGTTGCGGGTCTCATGGCCACGGCGATGGGTCGCGACCAGCATCGCATCGGTGTTCTCGCCCTTGAGTGCCAGTCTGGCGCTCAGACCGGTCGAGTTGTCGGCACTGCTGCCGAACAGCTTGACGTCACCGCCCATGTTTTCACTGCTTTGCAGCAAGTCTTCGGCTTGCAATGTGCGGTAGCCGACTACGCCACCGATGGCGTCCGAGCCGTACAGGCTGGAAAACGGGCCCTTCACGATATCGATCGCACGCAAGGTTTCCAGGTCGAGGTAGTCGCGACCGGCAATAAAGCCGTTGGCATTGCCGCCGCCGGCGTAGGCATCCGGCAGGCGAATGCCGTCGACCAGCATCAGAATGCGGTTGCCGTCAATGCCGCGGATGGTATAGCCGGCATTGCCACGGCGGGCAGGGTCGCTGGCAACTTCGACACCGGGCTCGTACTTGACGGCCTCGGCGATATCGCCTGCCAGTGTTGCTTCCAGCTTGTGGCGCGATACAACCACCGCATTGGGGGCCGTTTCTGCCAGTGCTTTTGCTGTGCGATGGGCGGTAACTTCGATGGTGTCCAGTCTGTCGAGCTGGACCGATGTTTCGGCAAAAGCCGGCCATGCCGAGGCAAGGACGATCAGTAATGGGGTCAGACGAAAGCGGGCCATGCAAACTCCCTGTCGGGTTGTTGGCTGGCTGGCGCAAACGCGGGCTGGCTGGGTGAATAGGGCGGGAGGGTCCCGCGAGGACTATTTGGTGAGAATCAACTTGTTATTGCTGGTCAGGCTGAGGCGATAGACCTCGCCGGCATGTTCTATTTTGATTTCCCGGGTATGGCTGAACAGCTGCTGGCTTTGTAAAGCCGGTGTGCCTGCAGGGATGGGAGTTGGTGGGTTAGCGAGCGTTTTGTTCATGATGCGGCCTCTATTTCAATTTTTCAAATGATAATGATTCTCAGTAAGAAGTGCAATTGTTAGTTGTTATTGTTGCAAATGAGACACATTATCATTTAGCCTAGATAGGCCAGCCACCGCCAGCACGTCATTTTCCCGTCCAACTGGAGACTTCATGGCTGACGCCTCATCTGCTGTACTACCTTTTTCCACCCGCCGTGCATTGATGCCGATGTGGGGGCAGAGTCCGCTGGCACCAAGCCAGTGGCCGGAGCGCTGGTCGCAACTGCAAGCGGCAACCCTGCCGGATAATGCCCTTGCCTATGTTCATATCCCTTTTTGCGCCAACCACTGCGTTTTCTGCGGCTTTTACCGCAATGGCTGGAACCCTGAATCGGCTCGCCGCTATACCGACCGCCTGATCGCCGAACTGGAAGCGGATGCCGCCAGACGTGCGCCCGGAGGCTGCATCCAGGCCCTGTATCTGGGAGGCGGTACGCCGACCCTGCTTGCGGCAGAAGATCTGGCGCGCTTGCTGGACGCACTGCGCGCTACGCTGCCGCTGAGCGATGACTGCGAGATCACCGTCGAGGGGCGCATCTCGCATTTCACCCCGGACAAGGTGGATGCGTGCCTTGCCAGTGGAGCCAACCGTTTCTCGATTGGCGTGCAGACCTTTGATTCGGCCATCCGCCGTCGGCTCGGCCGCAAACATCCGGGGGATGAGGCGGCTGATTATCTTGCCTGGCTGGCTGCTTATAGCGGGCAGGTTGTCGTTGCCGACCTGATTTTCGGTTTGCCGGGGCAAAGCGAAGCAATCTGGCGGCGAGACCTTGAAATCGCTCTCGGGCTTGGCCTTGCCGGGCTTGATGTTTACGCCTTCAACCTGATGCCGCAATTGCCGATTGTGCGCATGATAGAAAAAGGTGCCTTCCCGCCAGCACCCGGGCTTGCCGAGCAACTGCAGCAATACCGCATTGCATGCCAGCTATTTGCAGATGCCGGCTGGGCGCAGTTGTCGAATAGCCATTTCGGCACGCCAGATGGTGGTGAGCGTAACCGTTACAACCTGGCCATCAAGTCGGGTGCGCCCTGTCTTGCTTTTGGTGCCGGTGCCGGCGGCAATCTGGCCGGTATCAGTTATGCGGTAGAACCTGATCTTGCCCGCTACCTTGAGACGCCATCAGCACAAAAGCCGCTCGCCCGCATGGCGCGTGCGGCTGCAGGCAATCACTGGTTATCCGTCTTGCAAGGCGAAATCGAAACCGGATGCTTCAGACTGGCGGCTTTGCCCCGCCCCGAACTGACCCTGCCGCTATTGCAGCATTGGGCAGGGCAGGGCCTGTTGTGGCTGGATGACTCGCATGCCCGCCTGACAACGGAAGGTCGTTTCTGGGGCCCCACCATGATGCGGCAACTCGCCGATACCTTGCAGCCGGCCAATCATGCCGGCCATACCGTCGCGCTTCACCCCCATTGCACACGTAAGGACTAGTATGACCAATACAAAACTGATCGAAATCAAGGACCGTCTTTCCCGTAATCCCGGTGTCGTGCTGGAAGCCCTGGCCGAGAAAAGCGGTTTGAGCACGGCGGAAGTGATCGAGTGTCTGCCGGAATCCATGTGGAAAAAGCGCGCAGGCAGCGATTGCGTCGAGGTCTTGCAGGCTTTACCGGCATTAGGCGATGTGACGGTGATTGTGCATACCGCCGATGGCATTTTCGAGTTTGGCGGGCGTTTTCCTGAAGGTGAGACCGGCCATGGTTTCTACAATCTCAAGAACCATAGCGGGCTGCATGGCCATTTGCGCGCCAACCGTTGCCGGTGCATTTATCTGGTCGAGCGGCCGTTTATGGGGCGCGATAGCGCAAGCCTGCTCTTTACCAATCAGGAGGGCGGGATCATGTTCAAGGTGTTTGCCGGGCGAAATGCAGACGGGGCGCTGGATTCGCAGCAACTCGCTGCGTTACGCAAACTGTGCGAGGCGACGGCATGAACGATTTGCTGATCTTTGGTGCCAGCCGGAATAGTGGTTACTTGCTGGCACAGCAGGCTCGTGCGCAGGGCTTGAAGGTTGCCGCGCTGGCCCGTCCCGGACGGGGTGCAGGCTTGGCCGGGCTGGGTGTTACGGTGGTAGAGGGGGATGCGTTCAATGCCGGGGATTGTCTGCGCGCACTGGCTTTGACACAGCCAAGGCAAGTCGTCAGCTTGCTGGGCGGCAAGGACAGTACGGGCCGGCGAATTGACGAGACCGGCAATATCAATGTGATTGCCGCGTGCGAGCAGCGCGGTGTTGAACGTGCCTTGCTGGTGACCAGCTTTGGTTGCGGTGACCTCGCGCCTTTGCTTTCTGCTCAGGCCGCCAGCTTGCTGGGGGAGGCGCTTGCTGCCAAAAGCCGCGCAGAAGTGCGCTGGCAACAAAGCCCGCTTGCGATCACGCTGTTGCGCCCCGGCGGGCTGAGTCACGCCCCAGCAAGCGGTCGCTGGCAGTTGCATGATGGCAGTCGTGGTAGCGGTGCGACGCTAGCCCGCGCCGATCTGGCACTGGCCATTCTTGCACTACTTGCCGACTCGGCAAGCGCAGGCCAAGTGCTGTGTGTGAGTGCGCGCGCGGCAGAAGATGGCGGGGCCGCAGCAGATCTTTAATTGGCAAAGTGCTGCGGTGCGAGTGCTTATACAACAACAGCCCGGCTTTTGTCGGGCTGTTGTTTTATGGAAGACGGCTGATTAGCGCTTGCCGCTTTTGGGTGGCCGTCCTGCCGGTTTGCTGGTGCTGCGTGCGGGCGGTTTTCTGTCCTGAGTCTGGCCATTGCTGCGGACACTGCCCGTCGCGCGACGCGGGTTGCCGGCTGGGCTCTGGCGCGGGCTGGTGCCAAAGCCTGGCTTGTCTTCGACACCCCATGGCGGTACCAGATGCTGCGGACCGTTACCGATCAGGTCGGCGCGGCCCATGTCTTCCAGTGCATTGCGTATGGTCGGCCAGTTTTTCGGGTCGTGAAAACGCAGGAAGGCCTTATGCAGGCGACGGCGTGCCGGATCGCGCACTGCGTCGACTTTTTCCGAGCTGCGCGCCAGTTTTTTCAGCGGGTTGCGGCCGGTGTGCCACATGGTGGTGGCCAGCGCCATCGGCGTCGGGGTAAAGGTCTGTACCTGGTCCGGACGGAAGCCGTTGTCCTTGATCCACAGTGCCAGATTCAGCATGTCCTCGTCGCTGGTGCCCGGGTGGGCGGCGATAAAGTAGGGGATCAGATACTGCTTCTTGCCCGCCTGCTTGCTGTAGCGCTCGAACAGTTCCTTGAAGCGGTAATAGCTGCCGATGCCCGGCTTCATCATCTTGGACAGCGTGCCCTGTTCGGTGTGCTCGGGCGCGATCTTCAGGTAGCCACTGACATGGTGGGTCACCAGTTCTTTCACGTACTCGGGCGAGCGCACCGCCAGGTCGTAGCGTACGCCCGAACCTATGGTCAGGCGTTTGACGCCGGGCAGGGTGCGCGCCTTGCGGTAGAGCTGGATCAGCGGGCCATGGTCGGTATTCATGTTCTCGCAGATGTCCGGGTAGACGCAGGACAGGCGCCGGCATGAGGCTTCGATCTTTTCGTCCTTGCAGGTCAGGCGGTACATATTGGCTGTCGGGCCGCCCAAGTCGGAAATATGGCCGGTAAAGCCTTCGGTCTTGTCGCGGATTTCCTCGATTTCGCCCAGGATGCTCGCTTCCGAGCGGCTCTGGATGATGCGGCCCTCGTGTTCGGTAATCGAGCAGAATGTGCAGCCGCCAAAGCAGCCGCGCATGATATTGACCGAGAAACGGATCATTTCCCATGCCGGAATATTGGCGCCTTCGTAGACCGGATGCGGGTTGCGTGCATAGTCCAGCCCGTACACATAATCCATTTCCGGTGTCGTCAGTGGAATCGGTGGCGGGTTCATCCAGACATCGCGTTCGCCATGGGTCTGCACCAGGGCGCGTGCATTGCCGGGGTTGGATTCCAGATGCAGGGTGCGGCTGGCGTGGGCATACAGTACCGGGTCGTAGGCCACGGCTTCGAAAGCCGGGATGCGGATCACGGTCTTGGCGCGTTCGGCGCGGCGTGCGGCGAGGCGCTCTTCACGGCTGACGATGCGGATGGTCTTGGGCGCATCCGGCGCAGCAGCGCTGTCGCAGGCGGCTTCTGTTGCCTGGGTGGTGTCGATATACGGGTTGATATGGCTGTCGATGCGGCCGGGTACATCGACCGTGCTGGAGTCCATTTCGGTCCAGCCTTCGGGCAGCCAGCCATAAGGCACCATAAAGGAGGTGCCGCGCACATCGCGGATATCGGCCAGGCGCTCACCGGCAGCGGCACGGTGTGCCACTTCAACCAGTGCGCGCTCGGCGTTGCCGAACAGCAGCATGTCGGCCTTGGAGTATACCAGCGCCGACTGGCGCACTTTTTCGCTCCAGTAGTCATACTGTGCGATGCGGCGCAAGGAGGCTTCGATGCCGCCGACCATGATGTCGGTGCCGGGATAGGCTTCGCGGCAACGCTGGGCATAGACGGCCACGGCGCGATCCGGGCGCTTGCCGGCTACGCCGGCGGCGGTGTAGGCATCGTCCGAACGGGGTTTGCGGTCAGCCGTGTAGTGGTTGACCATCGAATCCATATTGCCGGCCGAGACGCCGAAAAACAGCCGCGGCTTGCCCAGCGCCTTGAAGTCTTCGGCCGAATGCCAGTCCGGCTGGCTGATAATGCCGACCTTGAAGCCCTGGTCTTCCAGCAGGCGGCCTATCAGTGCCATGCCGAAGCTGGGGTGATCGATATAGGCGTCACCGGTCACCAGAATAATGTCGCACGCGTTCCAGCCTAGCTGCTTCATCTCGATGCGGCTCATAGGCAGGAAGGGGGCGCTTTTGTGTTTTTTATTGGAACGCAGGGCGTGGATGGGTGTGGTGGTGACGTCGGTCATGGCTGGGCTTCAATTCGGCAAGGCGCGCATTGTGCCAGAAATGGCGGGTTTTTTCATGGTTTTTTGTTGATTTTCATTGACATAGCCCTGTTTTCCTCAGGGTTAACACCGTGCTTTGTCATGCTGTTGCTGTGTGCCGGATCAGGTTTTTGCCTGCAGGTCGGATCTGTATTCTTGTTATTTTGAGATTGAGCGATACCTATTTTGGCGTGAACGTGTTTACACTCACCGCCTTTGCTGCCTGTTGCTTGTTTTGCCGCAGTGGGTGTGTATTTCATTTGGGAGTGATCAGCATGTCTTTTTGTACCCGATCCATTCGTGCCAGCCTGGGCGCTCTGCTGGTGTGGGCGGCCTTCGCGCCGGTGCAGGCGGCTGGCAATCCGGCTGTGCCGGATGCGGCAGCGAGCGACCCGGCTGCCTTGGGCTGGATGGTCGGCTCGCCGCCACCGCCCGAGCGTATGCTGCGTTTCGAAGATGGCAGCTATTTCAAGTTTCCGGCCATGCGCTGGAGTGTGTCCCATTTTCGCCAGCTGATGCCGACGGTGAATGTTTCGCGCGGGCTGGGCGCACCGGTGCCTTTGCCGTACAAGCTGCGTAGCGAGATTGATGCGCTGCGCTTTACCCCCTTGGGTGCCACAGAGACTATGACTTGGGGTGAGTCGCTGGGGGCCAATTACACCGACGGTATCGTGGTGCTGCATAAGGGGCGTGTCGTTTACGAGCGCTATTTTGGCGTATTGAAGGACGACGGCCAGCATGGCGCGATGTCGGTCACCAAGTCGCTGGTCGGTACGCTGGGCGCGATGCTGGTGGCCGAAGGCAAGCTGGATGCGGGCAAGCCGGTATCGGCTTATCTGCCCGAGCTGGCCGGTTCGGCCTTTGGCGACGCCACCGTGCGTCAGGTGCTGGACATGACGACAGGCCTGCAGTTTAGCGAAGACTATGCCAATCCTAAGGCCGAGGTGTGGGCGCATGCCGCTGCCGGCAGCCCGCTGCCCAAGCCCAAGGATTACACCGGCCCGCGCAGCTATTACGAGTTTTTGCAGACGGTGAAAAAGCAGGGTGAGCATGGCGCGGCCTTCGGCTACAGGACGGCCAACACCGATGCGCTGGGCTGGATGATCGCCCGTGTGACTGGGCGCTCGGTGGCCGAGCTGTTGTCCGAGCGCGTATGGCGCCGTATGGGAGCGGAGCAGGATGCCTACTTTACCGTTGACTCGACCGGCACGCCGTTTGCCGGTGGCGGGCTGAATACCGGCTTGCGCGATCTGGCGCGTTTTGGCGAGATGATGCGCAATAACGGCCGCTTTAACGGCCAGCAGATTATTCCGCGCGCGGCGGTCGAGGATATCCGCCATGGCGGCAAACCGGCCGATTTTGCCAAGGCCGGCTACAAGCTGTTGCCGGGCTGGAGCTACCGCAATATGTGGTGGGTGACGCATAACGAGCACGGCGCTTACGCCGCGCGCGGGGTATACGGGCAAACCATTTATATCGATCCCAAGGCCGAGATGGTGATTGCGCGCTATGCCTCCAACCCGGTGGCCGGCAATGCGGCCAATGATCCGACTTCGCTGCCGGCTTACCATATGCTGGCCAAGCATCTGATGGGCATTGCCAAGTAAAGGGCTGGGTGTCGCGCTTGTCAGCAAGGGGCAGGGTCATGGCGGCCTTGCCCCTTTTTTTAGGCGTTGTCCCAGTGATGAGTGGGTGCTTGCATAGAATGTTTAGCGTTGATCGCGCTTTGACAAGGATAGCGAAAACAGCCTAGTGAAACGTCAGGCCATAAAGATTGCTCAGCGCTTTTCGGCCGTTGGCAGTCAGCAGCAACTCACGGCTATCCAGCTGGCGGATGACCCAGCGCTGCCGTTCGAATGCCTGCAACAAGGCGGCACCGAGCTGGCCGCCAAGATGCGACTGGCGCTCGCTCCAGTCCAGGCAAGCACAGGCAAAGCGACGACGCGAGGCCGATGGCTCGCAATTCACGCCAAAGCTGCTTAATTGCAGCTTGCCATCATCGCTCAAGTGGTAACTTTCGCTGTGTAGCCAACCGAGCCCGATAAATCTGTCATGCAGCGCTACCGCCACTTCTCCCGCCATGTGGTCATAGCAGGTGCGGGCAAAGCGCAGGTTGTCGGGGGTTTTGCTGCGTATCGTCGCCTTGTCGGAGCCCACCAAACCCATCAGCGCTTCCAGTGCCTCAGCCACTTGACGGCTGGCAATGCGGAAGTAGCGATGGCGCCCCTGAGGGACACAGTCGATTAAATGCTGTTCCAGCAGACGCGCCAAATGGCTGCTGGCGGTCGAGGCAGCGACATCGGCGACAACGCTTAGCTCCGTGGCGGTATAGGCGCGTCCGTCCATCAGGGCGCACAACATGGTTGCGCGTGTCTTGTCGGCAACGGCTGCGGCCACGGCGGCGAGCCGGCTTTCGAGAAAGTCATCATTCATATTTCGATGATAAGCGAAGCATGACTCAGGACGTAGGGATATCGTGGTCGCGTTATCCTGAATGAGAAACATGAATGCCCGCTCGCAATGAAATCCAGCCCGCCGACCCGGTCGCTGCGGCGACTCATGATGATCCACGTAGCTACTATGCCGCTCTGGCTGAACGGGAACTGTTCTTCGATCCGGCATTGCGTTGCTGGATCGCATCTTCTGCCCAGGCTGTCGGCGCAGCGCTATCCCATCCGGCACTAAGGGTGCGCCCCTTGGCCGAGCCGGTGCCGATAGCATTGCTGGACACTGGCGCCGCCAAGCTCTTCGCCTCTCTGGTGCGCATGACGGACGGCCCCGGACACGGGCCGCTCAAAGCCGCCCTGGAGGCCGCACTCGCTAGCGTGAGCGAGGCGGATATTTGCCAGAGTGCGATCGACGCCATCCCCGCACTCGCCCTGCCAACCTCGCCGAGCGGTGCCGAGATTACCCGCTTCAACTATGCATTGCCGACCGTCGTTTTGGCGCACTGGATTGGTATCCCCCGGGAGAGCTGGGGTGCGTTGGTGGATGAGGTGTTGGCTTTCGTGCGCTGTATCGCACCAGGGGGCAGTGACGCAGAGATAGCCGCAGGCATTCAGGCGGCAGCACAGCTCGAACAAAGGGTCCGTCACCAGTTGCATGCCCCGGGCCCGCTCTTGCAGCAGCTTGTCACCGAGTTTGAACGTACCGGGTTGCCCGACGTGCAAACGCTATTGATTGCGAATGTGGTCGGCTTGTGGTTTCAGGCTTGCGAGGGCTGCGCCGGGCTGATTGGACAAGCACTGATGCTGGCAAATGGGAGCGGGGCGCAAAGCAGCGCGCTCGACCTGGTTGACGCGGTGCTGGATGCGACGCCGCCCATCCAGAACACGCGGCGCTTTGCTGCGGCAGGCGTCAGCATTGCCGGCTGTCCAATGCATGCCGGAGACGTGCTGCTGGCGGTGCTGCCCGCCAAGGATGAGATGACACAGCAACACTTTGCTTTCGGCCACGGCCAGCATGCCTGCCCGGGCGCCCGTTGGGCGCGGTCTATTGCCATCGCGGGTATCGAGTTTTTGCTGCAAGCCGGGATTGGGCAAAAGGTTTTGCAGCAGCGTTGGCGCCGCTCACTCAACGCCCGTGTGCCGGAATTTTTTTAATAAGGAACATCGAATGATCGCTGTAATATTCGAAGCTGTGCCAGCGACCGGGGCTCAGGACAGCTATCTTGCTATCGCCGCTGAGCTTAAACCTTTGCTTGAACAGATAGATGGTTTCATCTCGATCGAGCGCTTTCAGAGCCTGAGCCAGCCGGGAAAATTGCTCTCCTTGTCGTTCTGGCGTGATGAAGAGGCCGTCAGGCGCTGGCGTAATATCGAACTTCACCGGAAGGCGCAAGCGGCAGGGCAACGTCATGTGTTTGCCGACTACCACTTGCGTGTGGCAACGGTCATGCGTGATTACGGGCTAAATGAAAGGGAACAGGCCCCGACCGATAGTCAATGCGAGATAAGGCAGTAAGGCCTGCCTGAATTATTTGTTTTTCCGGTTGGCTACTTATGTGTGGTGAAGAATTCTTGCGCCACAGGGAGTTAGCTCACCCTGTGGCGAGATGTGCTAGTACGGTGTCTTGTTTGAGTGGAATGTTGCTTTTTTTGCGTCGCTAGTGCAGTGCAATGCATTGCCGGCAGCGGGGCGATCGCCTATGCTCGCGCTTTTAAATATTGAAGATGGGTAGCTTGTGTCGCGTGTCCTTGTTTTGCTTGGCTGTACCCTGATTCTTTCTGCCTGTGCCACACAGCAGGCGCCGGTGCCGGTCGTGGTTGCGCCGGCTGTGGTGCCCGAGTTGCCATCGTTACAGGTGACGCCCGCTGTTGTGCCGGTGCTTGCGCCAGTGGCCGAGCCTAAGCCTGTAGTGAAGGTGGTGCCGCAGATAAGCGAAGCCGAAGGGCGGGCGCTGCTGGAGCGGTTATTGCCGGCCAAGGTGTCGCCGCGTGCCGGCTGGCGTGAAGATATTCTGTCGGCTTTTAGCGCACAGAAAATTCCGTACACGGCGCAAAATTTTTGTGCGGCGCTGGCGGTGATCGAGCAGGAGTCTAGCTGGCAGGCCGACCCGACGGTGCCGGGTTTGCCCGGCATGGTGTGGGGTGCCATCGAGGAGCGCGCCGGGCGCTACCATGTGCCGCTGGCGCTGGCCAAGACCGCTTTTTTGAAGGGCTCGCCCGATGGGCGCAGCTATAAGGCGCGTATCGACAGCCTGCGTACCGAAAGGGAAGTGAGCGAACTGTTTGACGATATGGCGGCCGATGCCGTGCGTTACGGTTTGCCGGTGGGGATGAAAAACCCGATCCGTACCGGCGGGCCGATGCAGGTCAGTGTGGCTTTTGCCGAATCGCAGGTAGAGGCCTGGCCTTATCCTTATATCCGGCGCGGCAGCATACGCAGCGAGGTATTCAGCCGTCGTGGCGGGCTTTATTTCGGTATCGCCAATCTGTTGCAGTATCCGGCGCCGTATAGCGAGATGAAATACCGCTTTGCCGACTTTAATGCCGGGCGCTACTCCAGTCGCAATGCCGCCTTCCAGGCTGCCTTGTCGTCCTTGTCCGGCCAGCGTCTGACGCTGGATGGCGATCTGCTGAATTACCGCGCCGGTGGCGCGCAGAGCGAAACCTCGCAAGTGTTACAGGCTCTGGCTGGCCGTCTGGGTATGAGTCCTGACGCGATGGCGCGTGATTTGAAAATGGAAAAGCTGGCGGGTTTTGGCCAGAGTGCCTTGTACCGCAAGGTGTTCGAACTGGCGACGCGCGAGCAGGGGCGGGCCTTGCCGCGTGCCATCATGCCGCAGATAGACCTGAAAAGCCCCAAGATCAGCCGCAAGCTCACCACCGAATGGTTTGCCGGGCGTGTGGACTGGCGTTATCAGGCCTGCCTTGCGCGCGCGCCGCGTTAAGCACGCTGGCGAAGTTTGCGCCAGAGCAGGAGTAGGGCGCCAGTGCACACGATGGCGATAAAGGCGGCTTCTTCCAGATGTTTGAGTTCGCCCAGCAGCAAGGTCAGCGCACTGCCGAAGGCATAGCCTAAGCTCGCGAACAGGCTGGCCCAGATGGCGGCACCAATGGCGTTGTAAAAGGCGAAGGTGGCAAAGGGGATGCGGCTCATGCCCATGATGGCTGGGCCGGCGGTGCGCAGGCCCAGCATGAAACGTATGCCGATAATGAGCGGGGCATGCCATTTGTCCAGTAGGGTATTGATGCGCGGCGTATGGCGGGCCAGTGCCGGAAAGCGGGCCAATAGCCATTGGCCGCGCCAGCGCCCCAGGCTGAAAGCCAGCATGTCGCCGCAAAACCCGCCAGCAGCAGCGACCGCCATGACCCAGGGCAGGCTCAGCCAGCCGCGGTGCGCGGCAAAGCCGGCGGCAAGCAAAACGGTTTCGCCTTCGATGGCTGTGCCGGCAAACAGGGCGTAGTAGCCGTACTGGTCGATCAGGGTGCTGAGCATGGCTGTCAGTGGAGGGGGTTTGATGCTGACAGTGTAAATGGAGCGGCAGCGACTTGCCGGATGCAAATACAAAAAGCCCCGACCGGAGTCGAGGCTTTTGTATTTTTGGTGGAGGTAAGCGGGATCGAACCGCTGACCTCTTGCATGCCATGCAAGCGCTCTACCAACTGAGCTATACCCCCAAAACTGCTGGCGTCCCCAGGGGGAGTCGAACCCCCGTTATCGCCGTGAAAGGGCGGTGTCCTAGGCCACTAGACGATGGGGACCTTAATGGTCGGTCGAAGCGATGTTGCGGCTTCAGGCCTGAGTCTTCTGGTGGAGGTAAGCGGGATCGAACCGCTGACCTC
>NZ_RJTZ01000200.1:0-2881 GCF_024343515.1 Aquitalea sp. S1-19
TGACGCCAGGCGAGACGCTGGGCTACGCGTTGACAGGAAGCCTCCTGACCTTGGCGCTGAATGATGCCGAGCTGACGACTGATCTGGCTGCAGAGCAGGCGGACACGACGCGCCAGATCGAGATCCGCACAGATGGCACCAGCCTGTCGCGCACCGATGGCGATACCTACGCCGCACTGATCACGATACCGCCACGCCGCTACAGGGCAGGCATCGCCGTGACCAAGCCCGCCGACGGCGGGGGCGAGACCGAACAGACGCCCACACCGGTGGCGCTGCCGCTGGATGGAAACGCCATCACCCTGCAGCTGTGGGGCATGAACATCAACACCAATCAACGCGAGGCCTGATATGAGCATTGTTATTTCTGTAACCGACAGCCTGCGCCAGTCCGTCGAAGCCGCCACCGGCGGCAAGAATACCGTGCTGTACGACAGCAAGGGCTACCCGTCCATCATGGCGGTGATTCCTAAGTTCAACGTGCAGGACATCGACGCCAGCCTGGGCACCGGCGTTCACCCGGCCTTTGTGGTGGGTGGCGTTGAAAAGAGCGAGATCTTCGTCGGCAAGTTTCTGGCGACAACTCACGACGGTGTGGCTCTGTCACTGCCGGGCATGAATCCTGCGCGTAGCATCAACTACGACGGCGCCCACGCTCTGTGCCGTGCCAAGGGCGCCGGCTGGCACTTGATGACGAATGCAGAGTGGGCAGCCGTCGCCCTGTGGTGTTACAAAAACGGCTTTCAGCCGCGCGGCAATAACAACTACGGCCGCGACAGCGCGCAGACGTATGAAACTGGGCGCCGCGTCAGTGGTGGCAACCCAGGCGACGCCACCGGTGACGGCGCAACCCTGACTGGCTCGGGGCCGGTGTCGTGGTCGCATGACAATAGCGCAGCCGGTATCTGCGATCTGAACGGCAACGTGTGGGAATGGCAGGCAGGTCTGCGCGTCAACAACGGCGAGATCAACGTCATCCCGTACAACGATGCCGCGCTCGACAACGCCGATCACAGCGCCGCATCGGCCGCGTGGAAGGCCATTGATGGCGCATCGGGCGCCTACGCCGCAGCAGGCGCTGCCAATGCCGTGAAGTTCAAGCTGGCCGGCACGACCAACTACGGCCTGGTGCGCGCCTCGGGTGCAAGCTTTGAGGGCATGACCAACCCGGGCGCCGTGCCTGTTGGCGCGACAGCGCTGGCGCTGGCCAAACAGCTGGGCCTGTACCCCATCGCCAGCACGGGCTTGGGCGGTGACGGATTCTGGCTGAACGACACTGTCGAGGCGCTCCCGATCCGTGGCGGCAATTGGAACAACGCCGCGACGACAGGCGTGTTCGCGCTCAACTGCAACAACCCGCGCACGAACGTGAACAGCAACATCGGGTTCCGCCCCGCTCTTGAGGAAAGCCAGAAGCGGCCAGCCTACGGGCTTGCCGCCAGTGCGCCATCAAAAGGACGCGACATCCTCGCCTATTGGCGAAACATTAAACAAACCGTGCTGGTGAGTAGCAAAACGAAAGTCAGCACGCCCCCATGCCAAAAACTTATAACAACCTATTCCCGCAAATTTACGATTTCGAAAACCTGTATCAGGCCTACCGGAGAGCCCGCGCCGGCAAGCGAAACCGGCTTGAGGTGCTGCGCTTCGAGCAGGATCTGGAAGGCAACCTGATCCAGCTGCAAAATGAACTGATCTGGGGCATGTACCGGACAGGCCAGTACCGGCTATTTGACGTGTTCGAGCCCAAGCACCGTGTGGTGGCTGCGTTGCCGTTTCGCGACCGCGTCGTGCAGCACGCCATCGTCGGGGTGATAGAGCCGATATGGGAAGCACGTTTCCATTTTGATAGCTACGCCTGCCGCCCAGGCAAAGGCACTCACGCTGGCGCAGATCGGGCGCAGGATTTTTTGCGCCGCGTGCAAAGACAGCACGGACGCGTGTATGCGCTCAAGGCCGACATCGGCAAGTTCTTCGCCAGCATCGATCACGGCATCATCAAGCAGCTGATCCGCCGGCGCATCACCTGCGCGCCGACACTGGCGCTACTGGACGCCATCATAGATAGCACCGCAGAGAGCGGGCTGGCGCCAGTTGGCTTGCCGATCGGCAACCTGACAAGCCAGTTGTGCGCCAATATCTATCTGCATGAGCTAGACGATTACGCCAAGCACGCGCTGGGCGAGCGGCACTACTGCCGCTACATGGACGACTTCATCATCGTCCACCACGACAAGCAGCACCTGCATCGCGCCAGGGCGCGCATCGAGGACTGGCTGTGGCGCGAGCTACGCCTAAAGACCAACCACAAGACACAAGTTTTCCCGGTCGCCGTGCGCAATGGCCGCGCGCTGGATTTTTTGGGTTACCGGATCTACCCGACGCACCGACGATTGCGGGTGGACAGCATCAAGCGCATCAAGACCAAGCTGAGAAAGTTTAAGCGGCAATACGCGGCTGGCGAAATCAGCCTAAACGACATCACGCCCAGCATCAAAAGCTGGGTCGCCCATGCTAGCCATGCGCAGACGTTTGGGTTGCGGGCATCGGTGCTTGGCGCGTTCAAGCTAACAAGCCGAGCGGCTTAGCTCATATCGCAGCGTAGCGGACATGCTGCGCAGCAGTAGCGCAAGGCCGGCGTCTGAATTGGACGCGGCGGCATCAAGGCTGTCGCAAACATTGGCTAGCGTGTCGCGGGGGGTGCTGCCGATCATCGGATTGATTTGCATGGCGGTAGAGCGAGGGATGGATTGCATGGGGCCTCCGTGGGAAAGAGGCGAATTATGATTGCACGCACTCTCGCAAGCATCGGCGCATGCGCCAATGTCAAAAACCAAGCAAACGTGATAGCAACTCGGTGCGGTTGCGGGTGAATAGCTTC
>NZ_RJTZ01000201.1:0-2836 GCF_024343515.1 Aquitalea sp. S1-19
CGGCCGCCGATGCCGTGCGCCGGATCAACTCGGGGGTTTCGGTAGAGGTCTTGCCGCAGCGACTGGATGGCGCGGCGCTGGCGCACCGGATGGCACAGGTGGATGTGGTGCTGGATTGTTCGGACAATTATGCAACGCGTCAGGCGGTGAATGCTGCAGCAGTTGTCAGCCGTACACCCTTGGTGTCGGGTGCCGCGGTACGCTTTGATGGCCAGTTGCTGGTAGTCGATCCGCGTGTCGAGAATAGCCCGTGCTATCACTGCCTGTTTGGCGGCAGTGACGCCAGTGACGGAGCTTGTGCGACTTTCGGTGTTTTTTCACCACTGGTCGGAGTGATTGGTGCGCAGCAGGCGGTGGAAGCATTGAAGCTGCTGATGGGTATTGGTGTTAGTCCGGTCGGGCGTCTGATTACTTATGACGCGCTAAATGCCGCCTGGCGCGAGATGCGCTTTAGCCGCGACCCGGATTGTGCCGTGTGTGGCGCTGTTTAGCGCCATGGCAAGTCGCTGTAGCGCCCGGTTTCGATAATCAGCAGAGCCATAAACAGGCGCCGGGCCCGGCGTCAGGCCCGTGCCCGGCAGAAACAATGCCGGCACTATGGATCAGAAACCCGCTTGCCAGTGCCCGCTCTTGCCGCCCTGTTTTTCCAGCAGGCGGACGCCGCCGATTTCCATGCCGCGGTCTATGGCCTTGAGCATGTCGTAAACCGTCAGCAGGCCGGCATTGACGGCGCTTAATGCTTCCATTTCCACACCGGTGCGGCCGACGGTTTCGGCCGTGACCCGGATATGCAGGCGGTTAAGTTCGGCCTCTGGGCTGAATTCGACTGCCACGCGGGTCAGGGCAATCGGGTGGCACAGCGGGATCAGGTCGGCGCAGCGTTTGGCGCCCTGAATGGCGGCGATGCGGGCGATGCCGATAACGTCGCCTTTTTTATTATTGCCGGAGAGCAACTGGGCAAAAGTGTCTGCCAGCATGGTGATATGGCCGGTCGCAACGGCTACGCGACGGGTTTCGTTCTTGGCGCCGACATCGACCATATGGGCTTGGCCGGCGGCGTCGAAATGGGTAAGTGCTGACATGGTTGGCGCTTTTTATCGGATGGCAATGTGCCGTATTCTAACCGGCATCAGAAGGAAACCGCATGGCAATTGTCCTCGGAGTGGCCGGCTTTTCAGGTTGCGGCAAGACGACGCTGATCACGGCCATCCTGCCGTTATTAGCCGAACGTGGCCTGCGCGTATCGGTGATCAAACACAGTCACCACGCTATCGAGCTGGATGTGCCGGGTAAGGATAGCTACCGTCACCGTCAGGCCGGCGCATCGCAAGTGATGATGGTGACGGCACAAGGCTATGCCGTTTTTGCCGATACGCCCGTGCAACTAAGTCTGGATGCGCAGCTGGCTTTGCTTGCGCCGTGTGATCTGGTTTTGCTTGAAGGGCAGAAGTGGGCGGAGGTGGCCAAGATCGAGGTTTACCGCCCGGCCCTGGGCAAGCCGGCGCTATACGAGACAGATCCGCGCGTGATCGCCATCGTCAGCGATGTGGCGCTGATTGCGCCATGTACCGTGCTCGACATCAATCAGGCCGATCAGGTGGCTGCGTTTATCGCCACCTGGTGGCAACAACAAGGTAAGCAAGCATGATCAGGATTCTGTATTTCGGGTTTTTACGCGAAGCGCTGGGGCGGGATGAGGAAAGCCTGGACTGGGCCGGCGGCACTAGCGAGGATTTGCTCAGCCTGTTGCGTGCGCGCGGAGACGACTGGGCGGCGGCCTTAGCGCCGGACAAGGTATTCCGCGTGGTGGTGGACAGGGAAATCAAGCGCGGGGTGGCCGAGATCGCCGATGGCGCCGAGGTCGGCATCTTGCCACCGGTGACCGGAGGCTGATATGTGGCTGGATATTACGGTACGCAAAGCGGCGTTTGTCAGCGCCTATGAGGAAGAGCGGCTATTGGCCGAAGCGGGGGATGCCGGTGCGCTGGTCGGCTTTCAGGGCAGGGTGCGCGGTCAGGATGGCGAGTTGCCGCTGGCTGCGCTGCATCTTGAGCACTATCCGGGCGTAACCGAAGACGAAATCGCCCGCATCGCCCATGAGGCGGCACTGCGCTGGCCATTGACGGCCTGCCGTATCATTCACCGCGTGGGCCGGCTGACGGTGGGTGAGGGTATTGTGCTGGTGCTGGTGGCCAGTGGCCACCGGGCTGCGGCTTTTGCGGCGGCCGAATTCTTGATGGACTACCTGAAAACCCGCGCCCCGTTCTGGAAGCGCGAAGAATTCATTGATGGCAGCAGCCACTGGGTCGAAGCCAAGGCTTCCGACGATGCCGCCGCCGGGCGCTGGGAGGCGCAGGCTTGATCGCCGGTCTTTTGCTGGCCGGTGGCCAGGGCCAGCGCATGGGGGGCGTGGACAAGGGGCAGGTCTTGCTGGCTGGAAAACCGCTGGCCATGCATGTGGCCCGCTGCCTGCGCTTGCAAGTGGATGTGCTGTATATCAGCGCCAACCGCTCGCTGGATGCCTACGCACAATGGGGGCAGGTGGTCTGCGATCTGCCACGCTTTGCCGGCCAAGGCCCGCTGGCGGGTATGACCAGCGTGGCGGCGGTACTTCCTGATGCGGTGGATTATGTGCTGGTTGCGCCGTGCGATGTGCCAGCGCTGCCGCCGGATGCGTGCCGGTGTTTGCTTGCTGCACTTCAAGATGCGCCTGCTGCCGGTGCAGCTTATGCCATAAGCTGTGACGGCCCGCAACCTGCCGTGGCGCTGGTGCGCCGGGCGGCATTGGCAGCGCTGGCCCCCTGTCTTGATGAGGGGCAGCGGGCCATACGCCACT
>NZ_RJTZ01000202.1:0-2816 GCF_024343515.1 Aquitalea sp. S1-19
TCGTCGAAGTGCTGGAGCGTGCGGTGAAAACGCTGGTCGCCCGCGTCTATCTGGAGCGTGGCGTTTGGACGGCTCGCGCCGAAGACAAACGCATCCGTCTGGATATTCTGATAGAACCTGGTGGCGAGGGCGCGGCCGTGCATGGCCAGGTGGTGGTGCTGGAAATTACCGAGTACCCGCAAGGCTACCGTGCACCGATTGCCCGGGTGAAGGATGTGCTGGGTAATTATGCCGATCCTGGCATGGAGATAGAAATCGCGCTGCGCAAGCACGATTTGCCTCATGTATTTAGTGAAGTGGCTCAGGCGCAAGCCAAGGCGACACCGAAAAAGGTGCGTAAAAAAGATCAGCTCAAGGGGCGCGAAGATATTCGCGACCTGCCCTTGGTGACGATTGATGGCGAAAGTTCGCGCGACTTCGACGATGCGGTGTTTGCCGAAAAGCGGGGTAAAGGATACCGGTTGGTCGTTGCGATTGCAGATGTCAGTCATTATGTTCAGCCGGATGATGCGCTGGATATCGATGCGCTCGAGCGAGGCACCTCGGTGTATTTCCCGCGCCGTGTGATACCGATGCTGCCCGAAGCCTTGTCCAATGGCATCTGCTCGCTTAACCCGGATGTCGAGCGCCTGTGCATGGTGTGCGACATGCAAATCGGAGCCAAGGGCAAGGTCAAGCGCTATCGCTTCTATCCTGCGGTGATGCGCTCGCGTGCGCGACTTACCTATAACCAGGTCTGGGATTGTCTGCAAAACGGCACTGAGCACCCGCAGATGGCACAGATGCAAACGCTGCATGCCTTGTTCAAGGTGTTGCTGGCTGCGCGTGCCAAGCGAGGTGCAATCGAGTTTGACACGATTGAAACGCAGATGCTGTTTGATGGTGTTGGCAAGATTGAGCAGATTGTTCCAGTTGTGCGAAATGATGCTCATCGCCTGATTGAAGAGTGCATGCTGGCTGCCAATGTGTGCGCGGCAGAGTTTTTGCAGGAGAGCGGGCAGAAGTGTCTGTATCGCGTGCATGAAGGCCCAACGATTGAAAAACTGGAAAACCTGCGTGTTTTTCTGAATGGTGTGGGTCTGTCTTTGGCTGGCGGCGATAAGCCTTCGACCAAGGATTACGCCGAACTGGCCGAAAAGATTCAGGACCGGCCGGACGCCGAAGTATTGCAGACCATGTTGTTGCGCTCCATGCAGCAGGCGGTTTATAGCCCGACTAATGGTGGGCACTTCGGTCTGGCCTATAAAGCATATACTCATTTCACTTCGCCTATCCGCCGCTACCCGGACTTGCTGGTACATCGTGCGATCAAGGCGGTGCTGGAAGGGCGTAAATACAAGCCTTCGCAGAAGTGGGCACAACTGGGTGTGCATTGCTCCATGGTTGAGCGGCGTGCGGATGATGCCAGTCGCGATGTCGAGTCCTGGCTGAAAACCTACTATATGCGCGATAAGGTGGGCGAAGTCTTTACGGGCAAGATCGCTGCCGTCACCGGCTTTGGTGTTTTCGTTATGCTGGACGGCGTGCATGTGGAGGGTTTGCTGCATATCTCGGAACTGGGTAAGGACTACTTCCATTTCCGTAAAGAGATGCAGGCGATTGTCGGTGAGAAAAGCGGTATCCAATACCGCTTGGGGGATGCCATGACGGTGCGGGTGGTGCGCGCCGATCTTGAAAGTGCACAGGTCGACTTTGCATTGGTGCGTGAAACGCCTGAGGCCGAAATAGATAAGCCGGCCAAGCCCGCCAGATCGCGTCGGCGTAAAGGTGGCGCGGCCCGTGTTGCGGCTGAACGGCCTAATAGTGAGGTCGTGCCGCAGGCTGTGCCTGTCGAGAAGGCGTCGGAGCCTGTGGTACCTACTCCAGTTCAGGTGCCGGCTCCAGTTCAGGTGCCGGTAGCGGTGGTTGAACAGATTGCGCCTCCTGTTAAGGAAGTCGCTAAGGAAGTCGCCGCGCCTGCTACGCGTCGTCGTGGTGCCTCGCGTAATTCGGGGGTGACCGTCAAGTTGACGCCGGCGGTGACGCCTGTCGCGCCATCTGCGCCGGAAAAGCCTAAACCTAAGCCGCGTAGCCGGGCCAAGCCGGGCGCAGCGAAGATGCCGCCCGCTGCGGAGCCTGCGGTTAAGCCAGCAGTTAAACCCGCAGAGGGGGTCGCGGCCACGCCTGCGCGCAGTCGGCGTCGGCGTACCCCGCCGGTTGGCGAAAGCTGATTGCTGAATCGCCAAGACAAAAGCCGCATTTCGCGGCTTTTGTTAATTGTTGGTGTTTTTGGCGCTTTTTTCAAAATAAGTGTTGACGAGCCTGTCCGAAGTCCGTATATTTCGCCTCCTCAGCTGACGACGCAAACGAAACAAGCGGCGCGGCACTGCTCTTTAACAGAACGAACAACCGATAGGTGTGAGTGCTTGGCGATGCCAAACACTCGCACTGCAAGAAGATTGGAAACGTAAAGTTTCTTTGAACTTGCGTGCCAAAGTACGAAAAAAGCATAGAGATTGAACTGAAGAGTTTGATCCTGGCTCAGATTGAACGCTGGCGGCATGCTTTACACATGCAAGTCGAACGGTAACAGGGGCTTCGGCCTGCTGACGAGTGGCGAACGGGTGAGTAATGCGTCGGAACGTGCCAAGTAGTGGGGGATAACGCATCGAAAGGTGTGCTAATACCGCATACGCTCTGAGGAGGAAAGCAGGGGATCTTAGGACCTTGCGCTATTTGAGCGGCCGACGTCTGATTAGCTAGTTGGTGGGGTAAAGGCCTACCAAGGCGACGATCAGTAGCTGGTCTGAGAGGATGATCAGCCACACTGGAACTGA
>NZ_RJTZ01000203.1:0-2812 GCF_024343515.1 Aquitalea sp. S1-19
GGTCGGTGGAATAAAAGGCGAGAAATTGACGATGGTGTAGCTGGTCACCAGTGCCGCCACCACGCCAAAGCCCAGTGCCAGCCCCGCCTGCTTGCCGTAGGCCAGATTGGTCTTGGCGATGGCGTAGCCCAGCAGATTGATCGGCCCCATCAGGGGCGCGATCAGCATCGCGCCGATCACCACCGCAGCCGAGTCTAGCAACAGGCCCAGCGTGGCAATCGCGCAGGAAATGAACACCAGAAAGATATAGGCCGGTGTCAGCAGGCCGTTCTCGATCATGCTGCGGTCGACCTGAGCCTGATCGACATTCTGCTGCCGTCGGTTCCACCACTCACCGACGATGATTTCGGCCAGGCTGCGTGTTGCCATGGTCATTCCTGTCTGCTTCATCCAAACATTTATTTTCGGTTAAATGTTATGGAATTTCCAGTTTTGCTTATATATGCCATCTTGATTGCGCGTCCTGGATATCAAATACATAATCCGCCACAAGCGCCCGCATCGAGGCGCCAATAACTAAAGGGGAGATCCATGCGTTCACTCAAGGCGCGAATCATCGGCTTTAATGCCGTGCTGCTGGCAGCGTTTGCCGTACTGCTGTTTTCCATCGTGTTTGTCCAGGTGCGCGGCATGGCACTGCAGGGCATTGCCAGTGAGCAGAACACCACGCTCAAGGGGCAGTCTATCCTGATTGGCGACTGGGCGCGGGACAAGCAGAGCGTGATCAAGGGGCGCTCGCAGCGCTACGACAATGAAATCAATATGCTGGGCCGTGATCCGCAGTGGTTCCTGACGCAGGGCATGCAGGAGGGGCGTTTTATCGACCTGTATGTCGGTTTTGCCGATAACAAGGGGCATTTTGCCTCGGGCTGGACGCCGCCTGCCGAGTATGCGGTTACCAGTCGAGGCTGGTACCAGCAGGCCATGGCTGCGGGCAAGCTGGTAATGACCGACCCCTATATCGACGCCAATACCAAGGCCATCGTGCTCACGGCGGCCATTCCGCTACCGGGCAGCAATGGCGGTGTGCTGGCCGGCGATATTTCGATGACCGAACTGACGCGCACGCTGGCGACCCTGCCGGTAGGCGGCAATGGCTACAGCCTGCTGGTGGACAGCAAGGGCAATCTGATCTCTGCACCGGACAAGGCCTTGCAGACCAAGCCGCTGACGACGCTGGTGCCGGCGCTGAATGCGGCAACCATGCAGGCCGCCAGTGGTAGCGGCGAACTGGTGGAGGTCGAGGTCGGCGGCAAGACCATGCTGGCTTCGGTTGTGCGGCTGGAAGAGCTGAACTGGAGCATTGTGGTGCTGAGCGAGAAGTCGCTGGTGCTGACGCCGCTCAATACGCTGCTGTTGACGCTGGGGGCTTTCACGCTGGGGGCTTTCCTGTTGATGCTGCCGCTGTCAGGTCTGGTGCAGGGGCGGATGCTGGCCGGGCTGACGCGCTTGCGCGATGCGATGGTCGGGATGGCCAGTGGCGAGGCGGATCTGACACGCAAGCTGGCGGTAGATGGCAATGACGAGATCAGCCAGACAGCGCAGGCCTTTAACCGCTTTACCGGGCAGTTGGGCGAGCTGTTTTCCCAGTTGCGTGCAGAGGCGGCGCAGGTGGTCGGCGGCGTGGCGGATGCCAGCGGCCGGGTTAGCGAGGTGGCGGCCGGTGCCAGCCAGATGGCCGAAGTATCGACGGCCAATGCTGCCACGCTGGAGCAGCTGGGCGTGAGCATTTCGCAGATCGCCGATGGTGCCGGTCAGGCCGACCTGCTGGTGAAGGCGACCGGACAGGAGTTGGAATCCTGTGCCGACGGCATTCATGCGCTGTCGGATGATATGGAAAATACGCTGGGTTCGGTACGCAGTCTGGAGGCCATGCTGGCCGGGCTGGACCGGCGCTCGCAGGAGATTTCCGGCATTACCGGCGTGATCCGCGATATCGCCGACCAGACCAACCTGTTGGCGCTGAACGCGGCGATCGAGGCGGCGCGCGCCGGCGAACAGGGACGCGGCTTTGCCGTGGTGGCGGACGAGGTGCGCAAGCTGGCCGAGCGCACCGCCAGTGCCACTCAGGAAATCAGCAGCAAGGTTGGCGCTATCCGCGATGAGGCGAAACGTGCGGTTGATGATGTGCAAGGTACGCTCAGCGTGGTCGATCAGAGTTCGGCGCGCACCGAAGAAGCCGCCGCGCGTATCCAGAGCGTGCGCGACTCCATGCGTCAGGTACTGCAGCGCATGAGCGAGATCTCCAGCTCGACCAGCGAGCAGCATCAGGCGTCCGGTGCGATTGCGCAGAGTACCGAAGCGATCAATAACCGCATTGTGGCCAACGAGGGTGCCTTGCAGGATGTGAACGCGACCCTGTCGCGGCTCTCCTCTCTGGCCGGGCAAATGGACAGCCGTTTCGGCAAATTCAGGGTGTAGTGGTTTGGCGGGCGTCGGCCCGCCTCCCACCTAGATCTGGCTTAGCCACTTGCCCGGGTTCATCAGCCCTTGCGGATCCAGCGCCTGTTTCATGCTGCGCATGATAGTGAGCGCCACCGGGTCCTTGTAGCGTGCGAGCCACTGCCCCTTGAGCTGGCCTACGCCGTGTTCGGCGGCGATGGTGCCGCCGTAGCGTGCGACCTGATCGTAGACGATGGCATTAACCGCAGTTTCGTCGTCGAACAGCGCCGCGTGATCCGTGCGGGTATGGCTGACGTTGTAATGCAGATTGCCGTCGCCGGCATGGCCGAACACCATGATGCGGCAGCCGGGAAAGGCTGCCTGCAGGGCAGCGCCGCAAGCAGCGATAAAGGCGGCAATGGCGGAGCTT
>NZ_RJTZ01000204.1:0-2804 GCF_024343515.1 Aquitalea sp. S1-19
TACCAGACGCGCACGCAAACGGTCCAGCGCGGCGGCCATGCCCTCCTCCTGCCCCAGTGCGACCCGGTATTTGCCGACGCTGCCACTGGCCAGCAAGCCTTGCGACCACATCCAGGCCTCGCCATCAAAACCGTAGGGATTGGCCTCGGCACGCGGCGCACGCAGGCGCAAGCTAAGACGCCAGCGGCTGCCGGCCGGCCAGTCGCGTTCCAGATAGTCACGCGCCAGCACCACGTCAGGAACACCGGGCGGCGCATTGTCCGGGACAAAATTAAAACGGGTGGCAAAGTCGTTACGGGTAGCCAGCCCCCGCACCCGGCCCTCAAGCACCAGCGGTATGCCCTCCTCGGCCGCCGACAGGCCATGCGTCAATTGCAGCTGGGCGCGCCAGCTAGCCCACGCCATGGCACAGCACACAATCAAGACGCCATAACAGGCGCGCAAGCCCACACCCCGCAGATAGCGCCGCGCAGGCCAAGCCAAAACCAGCGGCAGCAAGCACAAGCGCCAGTCAGGCAAATCGGGCAGCACGGCCACCAGCGCCACGCCCAGACAGAAGCAAACCAGCCGTTCCATGCTCCATCATATGCAGGCACAACTTGCATGGCAGCCTAGCCTCGCTTATCGTGCGCCCTCGCCTGATACTGCCCGAAAGACCGATATGTCCGATTTTCCCTTTTTCCTCGCCGCCGGCGCCCGGCGTGACTACGCCGACAGGCTGGTCGCCCTGTTCGGTCTGCAACGCCTGCGCGCACGCCCGACCAGCGACTACTGGCTGGAACTGGGGGATGACAGGCTGGAGCTGGTGACCATAGGCAAGCATGGCGCGGTTTACGCCGAGTTCGTCGAAGGTGCGGCCAAACACCGGCGCGAACAGGGCGGCGGACGCGGCCAGCCGGTGGCCAAGGCCATCGGCCTCAAGAGTGCCAAAACCCTGCCCAGCGTCGTCGATGCCACGGCAGGCCTTGGGCGCGACAGCTTTGTACTGGCTAGCCTGGGCTGTCAGGTCACCTTGCTTGAGCGCTCGCCGGTTGCCGCAGCCTTGCTGTTTGATGCACTGGACCGGGCGCGCTCGCATGCCGACACAGCCGATATCGCCGCACGCATGACGCTGGTGCACGCCAACTCGATAGACTGGCTTAGCACGCTTGCCCCCGAGCAGTCCCCGGATGTGGTGTTTGTCGACCCGATGTTCCCTGACACCGACAAGAAAAGTGCCGCCGCGAAAAAAGACATGCAGGCCTTCCAGCAGGTCATCGGCGACGATATGGATAGCGCCGCCTTGCTCGCGGCGGCGTGGGGGGCAGCGCGCAAACGGGTCGTGGTGAAGCGCCCGCGTCTGGGCGCACCGATAGCGGGCATGAATCCTTCGGTGGTGATGGAGGGCAAATCGACCCGCTTTGACCTTTATATCAAGCAAAGCATGAGCAAGACGGACTAAGCGGCGAGTGCCACAGAGGGAGAAGCAAGCACTCGCCAACTCGACAGGCTGCGTTTAAGCGATTATTTTAAAACCATCCTGAATTCCCCCGCAGATACTCAACATGAATGCTGTCCTTCTTGCGGTCGTGCTGATGCTCGGCCTGTCACTCGCCCGCACCCATGTCGTGATCAGCCTGCTGGTCGGCTTCCTGACCTTTATCGCCACCGGCGTGGTGAAATGGAAAGACGCGGACGATTTGTTTACCGAAGGCATGAAGATGATGGCAATGATAGGCTTCATCATGATCACCGCCCAAGGCTTTGCCGAAGTACTGAAAGCCACCGGACAGATCGCGCCGCTGGTCAGCTCCTCGGCCGAACTGTTCGGCCATAACCGCGGCCTGGCCGTATTCGCCATGCTGCTGGTCGGTCTGTTCGTCACCATGGGCATAGGCTCGTCGTTTTCTACCGTCCCCATCATCGCCGCCATTTATGTTCCGCTGTGCATACAGCTGGGCTTCTCGCCCATGGCCACGGTCGCCATTATCGGTACGGCCGGAGCCTTGGGCGATGCCGGCTCGCCAGCCTCCGATTCGACCCTGGGGCCGACCTCGGGTCTGAATGTCGATGGCCAGCATGACCATATCCGCGACACCGTCATTCCCACCTTTTTGCACTACAACCTGCCACTACTGACCGCAGGCTGGATTGCCGCCATGGTGCTGTGAAATTTTTAAGGAAGCATGATGAACACCCCTGCCCCAATGGCACTGGCGACACGACTCGCCCCCTTACTGAATGGTCTTGACTGGGGAATCGGCGGCAGCACCCTGCTCTACCATCTGGGGCTGGAGGCCAACCCGCAGGATCTGGATCTGCTGGTCACGCCTGAACACTTTGCCCAAGCCCATCTGCGTCTGGCCGAACTCTTTAACGAAGAGCCAAGGCCGGCGCATCCGCACCATATTGCGCAGCACTTTGCCCGCTTTGTCAGTCAGGACGGCCGTGCCATCGACTTGATGGCGGGCATTTGCGTACGCGATAAGGAGAAACAGACCGGCTGGGACTTCAACCCGGCACAGGTGGATATCGAACATGGCTTGCCATGGATGCGCGCCGAAGACTGGCTGGAACTCTACACCCTGTTCCAGCGCCCGTTTCGCGTACAGCAGTTGCAAAACTGGCTAAATGCACGCGATGCCGAACAACGCTGTGGCGAACTGGAAATCCGTCTGGCCTTTCTGGACGATACGGTCGATGCCCTAAGCAGCACGCTTGCGCGCCAGCAACACGAACTCGACCTGCTGCAAGAGCAGTTGCGCCTCCTGTATCGTCAAAGCGCACGCGGCAGTGGCGAAAACGAAGAGCGCTCGCTGCGCGAC
>NZ_RJTZ01000205.1:0-2804 GCF_024343515.1 Aquitalea sp. S1-19
CAAGCTGGGCAGCCGCTGGACGCGCCAGTATGAAGACGCGGCACGCATGTTTGCCGAGCTGACCAGCAGTGACGACTTCGTCGAGTTCCTGACCTTGCCAGGCTACGACTACCTCGACTAAGCCCCTGCATATCTGGCGGCAAGCCAGAACACGCAACGGCCACAGCAAGTCTGTGGCCGTTGTTCTTTACCTATACCAAACGCACAAGCGCACTCCCGGATTCATTACTCCCACCCTTGCCGCAGCGCAGCAATAAATTAACCATCATATTTCAAGCTCACTCAAAAAATACAATTTTCATCGCGCAAACCGCAACGCATAAGCAATTTTATTAAAATAAAACCGCATTTGTAAGCATAAAAACCTAATAAGCAAAAAACAGCACCCGTCGTTTTGCCATAAGATTGCAGACAAAATCCAATCTTTATCTGTTTACGACGAGATCAACACCATGCGCCTATCCCTCCGTCCCCTGCTCGTTTCGCTGCTCGCTATCGGAGCATTCGGCTCAGCCTTTGCAGCCGATATGAAATCGGTTGCCATCACTGCCATTGTTGACCATCCGGCGCTGGATGCTGCCCGCAAAGGCGTGGAGGACGAACTGAAGGCAGCCGGCTACCAGAACGGCAGCAATCTCAAGCTGCAATACCAGAGCGCACAAGGCAATACCGCAACAGCAGGCCAAATCGCGCGCAAATTCGTCGGCGACAAGCCCGACGCCATCGTCGCGATCGCCACACCGAGCGCACAGGCCGTCGCCGCCGCAACGCGCAATGTCCCCGTGGTCTTTATTGCCGTTACCGACCCGGTCGCCGCCAAACTGGTGCCTTCATGGAAGGCTTCGGGCAGCAATATCACCGGCGTATCCGACCGGTTGCCGATAGCGGCTCAGGTTGACCTGATCCAGAAAATCCATCCGGCCGCCAAAAAAATCGGCATGGTCTACAGCCCGGGCGAAGTCAACTCGGTCATTGTGGCGCGCGAACTGAAAACCGAACTGGGCAAACGCGGCATGACGCTGGTGGAGTCGGCCGCCGCGCGCAGCGTGGATGTCGCCCCCGCAGCCAAGAATCTGGCAGGCAAGGTCGATGCCATCTACACCAGCACCGACAATAATGTGGTGTCGACTTACGAGTCGCTGGTGGCCGTCGCCAACCAGAGCAAGATGCCGCTGATTGCTTCTGACCCTGATTCGGTCAAGCGCGGAGCCATCGCCGCACTTGGGCAGAATTATTACGATATCGGCCGTCAGGCCGGCCGCATCGTGGTGCGCATCCTCAAGGGTGAGAAAGCCGGCAGCATCGCGCCACAAATGGGCAACAAGCTGTCACTGACGCTCAACCCGGCTGCAGCACAAAAGCAGAACATCAACCTGAGCCCGGCCCTGCTTAAGAGCGCCGCCGAAATCGTCAAATAAGTGCTGGCCGTAGCCGCCTGTTCCCTGCTGCTACGGCTAAAACCGTTTCTGCCCACGCACGACAAGCCATGCCGCAGAAGTATGGCAAACACAAAGAAAGCCACCAACCATGTCCGTCATTGCCCTGATGGGAGCACTGGAAATCGGCCTGATCTTCGCCCTGGTTGCATTGGGCGTGCTGATTTCCTTTCGCATTCTGAATTTTCCCGACCTGACTGCCGATGGCAGCTTCCCGCTGGGCGGCGCCGTTGCCGCCACCCTGATCGCCGGCGGCCATGACCCTTATAGCGCCTGCGCCTTCGCCATGCTGGCCGGTGCGGCAGCCGGTTGGACGACAGCCTGGCTCAATGTACGCCTGAATATCCTGCAATTGCTGGCCAGCATTCTGGTGATGATTGCCTTGTATTCGATCAATCTCAGGATTATGGGCGCACCGAATATTCCGCTGATCGGTGAGGCTACCGTCTTCTCCGCGCTGATAGGCGATGATTTCGATCGTGCCATGACGGTACAGCCCGCCGTACTCGCCGCAATTATCGTACTGGCCAAGCTGGCTCTGGACGCTTTCTTTGCCTCGCAGGCCGGCCTCGCCATGCGCGCCACCGGCGCCAACCCGCGCATGGCACGCGCACAGGGCATTTCAACCGACCGCATGGTGCTCTGTGGCATGGCGCTATCCAATGCGCTGATCGCGCTGGGCGGCGCACTCTATGTACAGACCCAGGGTGGTGCCGATATCTCGATGGGCATCGGCACCATCGTGGTCGGGCTGGCGGCGGTCATTATCGGCGAAACGCTGATTCCGTCACGCAAGCTGTGGGTCATCACGCTGGCGACAGTACTGGGTGCCCTGCTCTATCGCATACTGATCGCGCTGGCACTCAACGCCGATTTTATCGGCCTGGCCGCGCAGGATCTGAACCTGATCACCGCACTTCTGGTTGGCTTTGCCTTGGTGCTGCCGCTGATCAAGACCAAGTTCAAAACACTGACCGGAGGACTGGCCAAATGATGCGCGCCGACAATCTGCAAAAAACCTTCAACCCGGGGACGCCAGTCGAAAACCATGTACTGCGCGGCATGTCGCTGACCATAGAAACCGGCCAGTTCGTCACGGTGATAGGCAGCAATGGGGCTGGCAAGTCGACGCTGCTTAATGCCATTTCCGGCGATATACAGCCTGACTCCGGCCGGCTGTTTATCGACCAGCAGGATGTGACACGCATGGGTGCATGGCAGCGTGCCAAGCTGGTAGCACGGGTATTCCAGGACCCTATGGCCGGTACCTGTGAAGGGCTGAGCATAGAAGAAAATCTGGCGCTGGCCTGGCAGCGCGGAGAGAAACGCGGTCTGGGACTGGCCGTCAAAAAAGCACAGCGCGAATTA
>NZ_RJTZ01000206.1:0-2794 GCF_024343515.1 Aquitalea sp. S1-19
GGGCCAGCGCCGCGCCGAAAGCGTGAAGCAGTCGCTGGAAGTGCTGGGCGTGAAAGATGCCCAGCTCGAAGCAGTCAGCTATGGCAAGGAAAAACCGCGTGCCGAAGGCTCGAGCCCGGCTGACTATGCCGAAAACCGTCGCGCCGATGTGTCTTACGGCCAATAAGGTCTGAGTGCCGGGCTCCGGCAGTGTTGTTGGCTGCCTTTGCCTATGCTGGATAAAACACCGTCAGCTGTTGGCGGGGTTTTATCCACAGGAGCACGCCATGTCTAGCCGTATCTTGCTGTCTGCAGGCTTTACCGCCTTGCTTTTAGGCTGTACCACCGCGCCCCCTGCCCATGAGGAGCTGGAACCTGTGCCTCCCCGGCCGAATCTGGCGCTGATGGGGCCGGGGCCGGTGCTGGGGTTTAGCGCGCCGCAGTATTGCCCGGGCGCGCCATTACGCATGATTTACTATCCGTTTACCGATGCCGAGCGCGTCAAGCTGCAGGCGCACGCCGATTGCCTGAAGCATCACCCCAAGGTACAGGTATTGCTGCGCGCCCATGGCGCGGGCACAAGTGCCGAAATCGGCCAGCGCCTCGATGCTGCCTCCGCCGCGCTGGGGCAGGCGGGTGTCGCACCCGCGCAGTGGCAGCGTGACAGCCTGGTGGCCCGCCCTGAGGGCAAGGCGGCGGTAGAAGTCGTGTATCCTGAGGCAAAACCCGATTGATGAGCCGGCAGAAGCCGGCCCCGTTTTAGCCGGAGAAACCATGTTTGCAAGCCGTATGACCCTGCTGTCCTGTTCATTGCTGCTGGGGGCATGTGCCAGTACCTCGGATCTGGAACAGACCCGCGCCCAGCTGGATCAGGTCAACCGCCAGGCCACCGCACGCCTCTCCCAGATCGAGTCGCGCATCAGTAACGAGCGCCTGCTGGAAATGGTCAGCCGGGTGGACGGCATGCAGGCCGAGGTCGCCAAGCTGCGCGGCGACAACGAGATGCTGCAGTACAAGATCGGCGTGCTGGAAAAGCGCCAGAATGATCTGTATGCCGACATCGACCAGCGTCTGGGCCGTTTCGAAGGCGGGCGCAGTACCGAGCCGGCAAGCAGTAATGCCGCAGCGCCGGCGGAAAGCGTCGACGCGGTCCAGCAGGCGTTCGATCAGGCGCTGTCACCGCTACGCAAACGCGACTTTGCCCAGGCCGTGGTTGCACTGAAAGCCTTTGCCGACAGCAACCCCAATGCACCGCAGGCGCTGGACGCCACCTACTGGCGCGGCGTCGCCCATACCGCCTTGCGTCAATACGATGCGGCCATCGACATCCAGCGCCGCTTCGCCGATGAAAACCCGCGCCACCCCAAGGCACCGGATGCACTGCGCAATGTGGCCAATGCCCAGCGCGAGCTGGAGCAGGTCGACCAGGCGCGCATCACGCTGAAAAAGCTGATCAAGCTCTACCCGAACTCGGATGCCGCCGCCAAGGCCAAGCAGCAGCTGACGACGATGTGAGGCGCGGGGAGTAGGGAGTAGGGCGCGGCACTCACTACTCCCCACTCCCGTTCTTCTTCATCCATCCTTTCATGTCGAAATAATAAAGTGTTCCGGCCTGCATCCCTGATCAGGTAAAATTGCCCACTTCCTCTTTGCACGGGCATAAAGCGCCATGATCGAAGTCGGCATCGTAATGGGTAGTAATAGTGATTGGGACGTGATGCAGAACGCCGCTCGCGTACTCAAGGAATTCGGGGTCGCATTCGAGACGCGCGTAGTCTCCGCCCACCGTACGCCCGACCTGTTGTTCAGTTATGCCGAACAGGCCGAGGCGCGTGCCGCCTTCGCCGACCTGGGCGTCGCCTGCGTGCTAGAGAAGATGCTGGACCTCAAGCTTGAGGTGTCGGCCATCGTTACCCGTACCAGCGCCAGCCAGATGGCGGTATTCCCGCTGGCGGAAAACCGCCACGCGAACGGTATCCTCGATGTGTCCATCGTGCCGGCGCGCATTGCTGCCGGCTTGGCGGCATCCGCGCAAACGATGGCGCAGCGTCTGGCTGACGAACTGGATTACGTTGGCGTGCTGGCCGTCGAATTCTTTGTGCTGGGCGACGACACGCTGGTGGTCAACGAGATCGCGCCGCGTCCGCACAATTCCGGCCACTACACGCTGACCGCCTGCGTCACCGACCAGTTCCAGCAGCAAGTGCGCGCGCTATGCGGCCTGTTGCCGGGTTCGACCGAACTGATGACCCCGGTCGTCATGGTCAACCTGTTGGGCGATGTGTGGGGCGAAGATGGCAGCGAGCCCAAGTGGAATGTGCTGGCCGAGGCGCCGAATGCGCAGCTTTATCTGTACGGCAAGCGCGAGGCGCGCAAGGGCCGCAAGATGGGCCACTTCAACGTGATGGCAGCTACGGCCGACGCGGCGCTGGAGCAGGCCGAGGCGCTGAAAGACACACTCTGATTCATCAGGCGAAGCCATAAGGCTTCGCCTTTTCTTTATCTGGAAAAATTCATGACCGGCATCACCACCACCCATCTCAATAGCCTGAAAAAAATCTACTCCGGCAAGGTGCGCGACCTGTACGAAATCGACGACAAGCGCATCCTGATGATTGCCACCGACCGTCTGTCGGCGTTCGATGTGATTCTGGATGATCCGATTCCGGCCAAGGGCCAGATACTGACCGCGATCTCCAACTTCTGGTTCGACAAACTGAAAGACGTGGTGCCCAACCATCTGACCGGCGACAAGCCGGAAGACATGGTGTCGGCCGAGGATTTGCCGCAGGTAGAAGGCCGTGCCGTGGTGGCG
>NZ_RJTZ01000207.1:0-2776 GCF_024343515.1 Aquitalea sp. S1-19
TTCTCCGGCGACATGGACCTGGCCATCGCCATCCGCACCGCAGTGATCAAGAACGACACCCTGTACGTACAGTCCGGCGCCGGCATCGTCGCCGACTCGGTGCCCGAATCGGAATGGCAGGAAACGCAAAACAAGGCGCGCGCGGTGATCCGCGCGGCGGAACTGGTACAGGCGGGGCTGGATGGGTAAGACTGTTTGGCCCGTTCCAAGTGATTTGAAACACTGATGGCTCCGGGAAACACCACCGAGCAGCTAAAAGTCTATTCAAGAATTTAGTACTCTACGCCACTCACAGCGGCCACATAGACCAATCCGCATTATTGAATCGAGTCATACATGAGCAAATCGCCCATCATTACCCCATGCAGCAGCTGTAATCGCGACACCCGGCAAGATGTAATAAATGAAAATATTGACAGCTTCCATGATTACCGAATGGATACCCACTATCAAATAATCGCATGCCGAGGCTGCGAAACAAAGAGCTTTAGAATAATCACCTATTATATTGAAGATGCCTATCAAATTTCAGATAACGAATGGGATGTGCCAAAAGACTTTGAAACATATCCTAAAACCCTCCCCAACCACCAGTCAATTCAAGATATAGATCGAGTACCTGATGTAGTAAGGAATATTTACCAAGAATCAATCGAAGCAATAAAGGTAAAATCAAATATACTAGGAGGAATAGGTCTAAGAGCGACCATTGAAGCAATTTGCAATGAACAAAAAATCATAGGAAGAACTCTAGAGACTCGAATAGATAAACTAAAAAAAGCAGGACTCGTCTCAATCATGGACGCAGATCGGCTACATGCAATCAGATTTTTAGGAAACGATGCTGCCCATGAAATACAATCCCCAGACATTTATAAACTCTTAGCTGCACTTAAAGTAATAGAACACTTAATAACCAACCTATACATATTAGACAGCGACGTAAACTCCACACTACAAACCATAATAAAAGAATATTCTGAATTCGAAAAACTACTAGAAATTAAATTAAAAAATAGCCCTACTAACGTGGAACGCCCCTTGATAAACATACTAGGCCGAGATACCAGAAGACTGCACGGCCACTTAAAATCTCATGAAGACCAACTCATATTAAAAATAAAATCTGGAACATACTCATTACTTACCATAGGGAAAATTGATAGTTTTGCTGGGTCAAAAGATAAACTACAACACTACATCGCTCAAAGCCCAAGTAATTAGAACGTGGATTCAAAAAGTAAGTGCAACAGTCAATAGTTAATTTTGTTCAATGGCTTACCACTTTTGAAGACCGCTGTCGGCGCTTGCCAACCCAGTCGTTTTCGTGGCTGATGATTTAACTGTAGGGTCTCGGACAATTGGATATCCATCCGCAGCTACCCGCTCTTCCTCGCTAGGGAGGTTTTGGGTAAGCTGCGACAGTCCACTGTCGAGGCCCGATCTTGAACATTCGTCTGCATAAAAATGCGCGTACTACACCCGCCGTGCGTTTCGCCACCACAGAGCGGCGGCGCAGCGGGAAGGCAAACAGCAGCCCGGCAGTCACCGCGAGCACCTGCGCGACAAACTTCACATCGTCGCGCCAGACGGCGGAGATCACCGGCTGCGGCGCCTGTGCGGCGTCGAGACTGGCGGCGGGGCGCTCGACACGGAACAGCAGCGTGTAAGTGCCGACCCCTTGCCCGAGCACGCCGCCGCGATTGACATAGCGCCCCGGCGGCAAATCTGCCCCCGGCCTGAACCCGCTATAACTGCCCAACGTGCCGTCCGCGTGGGCGACCAGCACATAGCCCGCATCATCGCGTGCCTCGGCCTGCACCACGATGCCGTCGCGGGCGACGCGCACCGCCTCGCCCAGCACCGCCCGTCCCTGCGCCTCGCCACCTGCCAGCGCCCCCATGCTGGGGATGGGCCGCAAGTAGGCGTAGCTGTCCTGATGCTGCGCCGACACGAGGCCGGGCCGGCTGCGGCGATTGAAGCTGACCTGCGCCCCCGGTGCCAGCCTGATTTCGGCGATGACCCGGCGCACTTCTTCCGGCCTGATTTCGACCTGCATGGGCCACGACTGCGTCGAGGATTGCACCGCCCAGGCCGGCGTGACTTCGATATGTACCGTCTCCGCCCAGCGACCGTTGCCCGACAGCGCAAGCGAGGTGCGCCCGTCGCTCAGGTGTTCGATATGCAGCTCGGACGCCCACAAGGGCGCACAGAGCAGCGCCCACAGCAAGCCCAGCGCCACACGTCCGTAATGCCAGCCATGCTTAATCAAGGCGCTGCCCTCCTTTGACCAGATAGGCCGCCTCGATGCGGCCGGTGTCCTTCTCCACCCCCAGGCCAGAATTTTCTGCGGTCGGCTCAAGCGCGTAGCAGCTTCCGGTACCGGCAATTTGACGACCCGCTTTGCCGCGCAGTGCTTCGGGCGCGTGCTCGAAACAGGCCATCGGGTAGACATGGCCCGGCTCGAACACCATCACGCTGCGGATGCCCAGCGTTTCGAGCAGGCTGACTGCGAGAATAGTCTTGTCCTCGCAGTCGCCGGCCGCTGCCGCCAGCGTCTGCCGCGGCGGCTTGATATAGTCGCGCCCGCCATCCGGATCGTTGCGGTAGTCGATACGGTCGGCGACGAAGCGCGCGATGCTGTCCGCCTCGCAAGCCTGATCGCGTACGGCGCAGCCTTTAACCAGACGCGATGCGAGCACATTGATTTCCGGGTCACGCGCATCCACTGCGGCCAGATAGTCGCGGTGCGGGTCGTCACGCAGCGGCCCGGCGA
>NZ_RJTZ01000208.1:0-2767 GCF_024343515.1 Aquitalea sp. S1-19
ATGTATTCATTGCCTCGCTGATCGAGCAATGCCCGGCGCTGATCGAGCAACTGGAAAGGGAAACAGCATGCAGATAATCGACAGGAACGAACTGGCATCTGCACTGGCCAGCATCGACCCGCACGACCGGGATGGATGGGTCACCATGGCCATGGCGTGCAAGGCGGCACTGGGTGAAGACGGTTTCCCGATCTGGGACAACTGGAGCCAGGGCGCCGACAGCTACCGTACCAAGGACGCCCAAGCCGTATGGAAGTCGGTAACAGCCGGGGGCCGCGTCACCGAGCGCACGCTATACCATGCCGCCCGCGCCCGAGGCTGGCAACCAAGCCGGCCTATTGCCCCGCTTTCGCCCGAAGAGCAGGCCCGTATCGAGGACGAACGAGCCACCGCCCGGCACGAGGCCGAAACCATCCGGCAGGCCCAGCGCGAGGCGGCACAAGCCAAGGCCAGAAAGCTGTGGGCGCAGGGGTATGATGTAGTGGCAGATCACCCCTATCTGGCCAGCAAGGGCATCCGGCCCTATGGCGTGCGCCAGTTGCGGGGCATGCTGTTGATCCCGCTCAGGGTAGACGGCGAACTGGTAAACCTGCAAATCATCGGCAACGACGGCAACAAGCGTTTCCTGAGCGGCGGCCAGGTCAAGGGCGCATCGCTGGCACTGGGCTGGCAGCAAGACCCGGCCGCCGTACTGATGTGCGAAGGCTGGGCAACGGGCTGCACCCTGCACGAGGCAACCGGCCTGCCGGTCGTGGTGGCATTCAATGCCGGCAACCTCAAGACTATGGCCGAGCGCATGGCGACCAGTCTGGCCGAATCACTGCCGGTTGGGGTCTGCGGCGACAGCGACACCAGCGGCGCCGGGCAAGAGGCTGCCGACAAGGCCGCCGCCATCCTGTCGCCGCGTGGCGAGGTGCTGCTGCCGGTTTTCACGCAAGAGCAGATCGAGCGCCACCAGTTGGCCACCGGCAAAGCACCGTCCGACTTCAACGACCTGCACCAGCTGGAAGGGCTGGCTACCGTCCGCGAAACTGTGTCGGTTCGCGTAAAAGGGGGCAAAAAACCCCATTTTGATATGTCGCCTCAAGTTTTGGAGAAGGGAAAACCGCCTTCGCCCCAGCCGGAGGCAGCAGAAGATGCCAGCCTCTGCCAAATCGACGCGAACCACGCGAACCGGGAGCAAGAACCCAGTAACGGCGCGGTTTGCAGTGATGGTAAGCGGTTCGCGTACACCGAAAACGCACAGGCGAACCACGCGAACCGTGATACCGACAAGCCCGCCGTGCCCTATGGCTACCTGCTCAAGCAAAATGGCAACAGGCCGGGGGTGTACTGGCTTGATCTGGATGACGACAAACCGCCGCGCTGGCTGTGCTCGCCCCTGATCGTAGACGCCAAGACCCGCGACGACAGCGGCGCAAACTGGGGCCGGCTGCTAGTGTGGCACGACGCCGAAGGCCGCCTGCATGAATGGGCGATGCCAGCCGAGCTGCCACACAGCGACGGCGGCGCATTGGCGCAAGAGCTGGCACGGGGCGGGCTGGATGTGGAGCCGGGGCGCAAGGCGCGCGAACTGATGACCGCCTACATCGTCAAGGCGGCGCCGCAACGCTTCGCCCGCTGCACCCAGCACACCGGCTGGCATGGCGATGTATTTGTGCTGCACGGCGAGGTAATCGGCGACACCGGCGGCGAGCGCGTCATTCTGCAAAGCGAACGCGATGAATCTATCGGCATGGCACAGTCCGGCACGCTGAAAGGCTGGCGCGATGAGGTGGCCATCCTGGCGTCTGGCAACAGCCGCATGCTGTTTGCGCTATCGCTGGCATTTGCCGCCCCGCTGGCCGCGCTGGCCAACGAGTCGGGCGGGTTTCACATCGTCGGCGGATCGAGCGCCGGCAAATCCACCGCACTGGAGGCCGCCGCATCCGTATGGGGCCACCCTGCCGAATATGGCTTCAAATGGCGCGCGACCAGCAACGGGCTGGAAGGCATGTGCGCCAGCCGCAATGACCTGCTGGTGATTCTGGATGAGCTGGCGCAGGTTGACCCGCGCGAGGCCGGCGAAGCGGCCTATATGATCGCCAACGGCCAAGGCAAAGCGCGGGCCGATCGCAGCGGCGCTATCCGTACCCCGCGCCGCTGGCGCACGCTGATGCTGTCGGCAGGTGAAATCAACCTAAGCCAGCATATGCGTGAAGCCGGCAAGCACGCCCGTGCCGGGCAAGAAGTACGCCTGATCGACATTGCCGCCGATGCCGGTGCCGGTCTGGGCTTATTCGATACGCTGGCCGGCCAGGCATCGGGCGCCGATCTCTCCATCGCATTCAAGCGCGGCGCGGCAAACCACTACGGCCACGCTGGCCGTGCTTTCCTGCACCGCGTGGTCGAAGATCGCGCCGCCGTACTGGATGCCATCCGCGAAGGCCGGGGCAGCATCATGGCCGACGATGTACCCAAGGATGCGACTGGCCAGGTAGTGCGGGCTGCCGGGCGCTTCGCGCTGGTGGCCGTGGCCGGCGAACTGGCCACCGCCTACGGCCTGACCGGCTGGCAGCCCGGCGAGGCGATGCATGCCGCCGTGCGCTTGTTCAAGGAGTGGCTGGCAGCGCGTGGCGGGGCTGGCGATGCCGAGATCAACAACGGCCTGCAAGCGGTGCGCGCGTTCATGGAGATGCATGGCGAAAGCCGGTTCACCCCATGGAATGCCGACCCGGAAACAGCAGCCAGAACCATCAACCGCGCCGGCTTTAGCCGCGACCAAGAA
>NZ_RJTZ01000209.1:0-2731 GCF_024343515.1 Aquitalea sp. S1-19
ACCCTGCCAGCAACATCGCCACCCTGAGCAGTCCCTGCCACGGCTCGCCCTGCGCCGCGCCCTTGATCTGGCGGTCGACTTCGGCGCACTGGGTCAGCGCATCCATCAGTTTACGCGGGCCTATGCGGCGCAGTGCCGGCTCGGCCAGTTTCTGCCGCTCGCCCCATAGCTTGAGCTCGCGCGCCATTTCGCGGGCGTTGCGCCCGTCCTTGATGCCTTGGCGCAGCTTGAGCAGCATGCGGATATCTTCGGCCAGCGCCCACAGCACCAGCACCGGCGCCTCGCCCTCGGCTTCCAGCCCTTCCAGCATGCGCGCCACGCGGGGCGCATCGCCTTGCAGCCAGGCCGACGACAAATGGAACACATCGAAGCGCGCCACATTGGCCACCGCCTCGCGGACATCGGCCAGCTTCAGTTCGCCTTGCGGATACAGCAATGCCAGCTTGTCGACTTCCTGACGCGCGGCCAGCAGATTGCCCTCGACCCGGTCGACAAAGAAGGCCAGCGCCTCGCCCTCCATGCTCTGCCCCTGCGCCTTCAGCCGACGGACAACCCAGCCGGGCAAATCGGCACGGGTCACCGCCTTGGCATCAATCTCCAGCGCGGCCTTTTGCAGCGCGGTAAACCACTTGGTCTGCAGCTGCACCCGCTCCAGCTTGGGCAGTATCACCAGCGTCACCGTGTCCGGCGGCAGATGGGCCGCCAGTTTTTGCAGCGCCTCGCCGCCCTCGGCACCGGGCTTGCCCGACGGAATGCGCACTTCCAGCAATTTGAGCGAAGCGAACAGCGACACGCTATGCATGGCATTGGCGAGGCTGGACCAGTCAAAGCCGGGCTCGACCGTCAGCACCTCGCGCTCCAGATAGCCGGCCTTGCGTGCCGCTTCGCGGATGGCATCAGCCGCTTCCAGCGCCAGCAGCGCCTCTTCCCCATGAATCAGGTAAAGCGGCGCCAGATTGCGCCCAAGCAAGGACTTGAGTGCCTCAGGGTTTGCCTGGGGCATCAGTCTTTCCCGTTGCAGGCAGATCGGTCTCTGGCGGTTTGATATAGGCCAGGCGGCGCACCAGCTGGCTGGCCGCTTCACGCTGCATGCCGGCCCACAATTGCGCCTCTTCCTGCTCTTTACCCAGCACCACCTGCTCCGAGTACGACATCTGGCGCCGCACCGTAACCGAAACCGGCACCGGCGCGTCCGACTGGCGGAAAGTCAGCAGGGCATTCTGGCGCAGCGTCAGCTGATACTCGCTCACTTTACCGGCGCGGTTGACGGTCAGCACATCCTTGCTGGTGGACTCGGGGGCGATCACCAGCAGGGCATCGGCAGCGACCCCCTTGGCCGGCAGGCTGATACGGCCGTCACGCTTGAGCTCGACCAGCACCTGGTTATAAACCGGCCCGGCACCACGATCACCTTCTTCGCCGGCTTGCCTTCCATAAACTTCTGCACATTTTCATGCGCCAGCGCCGCCGCTTCGATTGCGTCACGACCGGCATCGGCCGCCACCACCACGCTACCGCGCAGCTTGCCGCACACCTGCACCATCAGCTCGATCTCGCTCTTCACCAGCGCAGCGGCGTCAACCTCCGGCCAGGCCTGATCCAGCAAAGCTGTTCCCGGCTTGAGCTCGGTCCACAAGGCTTCGCAGATATGCGGCACGATAGGTGCCAGCAGAATCACGGCGGATTCCAGCACTTCCTGCGCCACGGCACGGCCGGCAGCATCGCTGCAATCGGTCTTGTCGTAGGTGTTCAGCAGTTCCATCACCGCAGCAATGGCGGTATTGAACTGCTGGCGGCGGCCGTAGTCGTCGGCCACTTTCTGGATGGTGGCGTGCAGCTTGTAGCGCAACTCTTTCAAGCCGGCAGACAGATCACCCGCCACATACTTGTCGGTCACACCGGCGGCGACATGCTCGCCGCTCACACGCCACAGGCGCTTGAGGAAGCGGAACGCACCTTCCACGCCGGCATCCGACCATTCCAGGCTCTGGTCAGGCGGTGCGGCAAACATCATAAACAGACGCGCGGTGTCGGCACCGTACTGCTCGATAAAGGCCTGCGGATCGACGCCGTTGTTTTTCGACTTGGACATCTTCTCGACGCCGCCCACCACCACCGGCTGGCCGTCAACGCGGTGCTTGGCGGCAATAATCTTGCCCTTGCCGTCGCGTTCCAGCACCACATCGGCCGGCGCAATCCAGTCTTTGGAGCCATTAGGCAGCTCGCGGTAGAAGGTTTCGCAGATCACCATGCCCTGGGTCAGCAGGCTCTTGAACGGCTCGCTGGACGACACTAAGCCTTCGTCGCGCATCAGCTTGTGGAAGAAGCGCGCGTACAACAGGTGCAGAATGGCGTGCTCGATACCGCCCACATACTGGTCGACCTGCAGCCAGTAGTCGGCGGCCTTCTTGTCCACCATGGCGGTGTCGCAATGCGGGCTGGCGTAGCGTGCGTAGTACCAGCTGGACTCTACAAAGGTGTCCATGGTGTCGGTTTCGCGCTTGGCCGCGCCACCGCACTTGGGGCAGCTGGTTTCGTAGAATTCCGGCATTTTGGCAAGCGGCGAGCCGGCACCATCCGGAATCACGTTCTCCGGCAATACCACCGGCAGGTCTTTTTCCGGTACCGGCACATCGCCGCAGCACGGGCAATGAATGATAGGGATCGGGCAGCCCCAGTAGCGCTGGCGGCTGATACCCCAGTCGCGCAGGCGGTACTGGGTCTTTTTGCT
>NZ_RJTZ01000021.1:0-39376 GCF_024343515.1 Aquitalea sp. S1-19
CCACAGAAGAGCAGCAATAGGTAGTGAATAGTAAGCGTAGTGTGCGCGAATTTGTTCGCAGTTGTCGTTTTCCCACGGATGTCCCATTGCGCCCTCTTGGCGTTTCCCTGTATGAATTGCCACGTCAGCCGGGCAGGGTTTCCCGGTCTTCGGCCCGTCGGCCTAGGTGTGGCAAAGCGGGTGTCAGGCCGTTTTAAATAACGGCGTCACTTTTGCGCCGGCCTTGAGTCCGGCCAAATAATCTGCCCACGCCTGCATCATGCGGCGGCGTTCGGGTAAATACTCAGCATAATTATATGTAGCACGAATGCTGTTCCGTTCGGCATGTGCCATCTGGCGCTCGATGGCGTCGCGGTTCCAGCCTTGTTCATTCAGCAGCGTGGACGCCATATGCCGGAAGCCGTGCCCGGTCATGGTGTCCTTGTCATAGCCAAGGCGGCGCAAGGCTGCGTTGACCGTGTTTTCAGACATGGGGCGGCCATTGGTGCGGGCGCCGGGGAAAACGTACTGGCCATGCCCGGTGAGCGCCTGCAATTCGCGCAGCACCATCACCGCCTGAAATGAAAGCGGGACAACGTGTTTTTCCCGCGCCTTCATGCGTTCGGCCGGGATGACCCACTGGGCGGCATCGAGGTCGATTTCTTGCCATTCCGCTTTGCGCAGTTCACCGGGGCGCACGAATGTCAGCGGTGCTAGTTTTAGTGCGCATTGCGTCACGAACGACCCCTGATAGCCGTCGAGGGCATGCAGCAATTCGGCAATCAGGGCAGGGCTGGTGATGGTAGGGAATGATTTGGAGATAACGGGGGCCAGTGCGCCGGCCAGATCTGCGGCTGGGTTGCGCTGGGCGCGACCGGAGGCAATCGCGTAGCGGAATACCTGGCCGCAAGTTTGCAGGGCGCGGTGCGCCGTTTCTATGGCGCCGCGATGCTCAATGCGGCGCAGAGCGGTCAGAAGCTCTGGTGCCTCGATCTGGGCAATGGGACGCTTGCCTATCCATGGGAAAATGTCGCGCTCGAAACGGCGCATGGTCTTGTCTGCGTGGCCTGCCGTCCAGGTTGGCAGGTATTTGGAAAACCACTCGCGGGCGATAACCTCAAAGCTATTTTCGGCTTGCTGTGCCTTGGTGGCTTTTTGTACCTTGCGGTTGATGCCGGGGTCGATGCCTTCGGCAAGCAGGCGGCGGGCTTCGTCCCGGCGGTTGCGCGCATCTTTCAGGCTGATTTCTGGATAGATACCAAGTGCCAGTGTTTTCTGTTTGCCATCGAAACGGTAAGAGAGCCGCCAGTATTTCCCGATGCAGTTAACGAGCAGATGCATGCCTTTTTCGTCGGTTAGCTTGGCTGGCTTTCCGTTGTCGTTGGACTTGGCGTTCTTGCAGGCTGTGTCGGTCAGAGGCATTTGTTGGTACCTGTGATCTGTTGGTACTGGGAACCAACAGGAATACCAACACCGGCGTTGGCATGTCTAGAGATGTTATGGCACATCGTGAGACATAAAAAAACCCCGAGAGGCTTATTTCTCGGGGTTCTTGGTGTTTCATGACACGTCATGAAACGGTAGTTTGGTGGAGGCGGCGGGAATCGAACCCGCGTCCGGAAATCCTACACAGTGAGTTCTACATACTTAGTCGTGTCATTTGGATTTAACCTCGACCACGCCGACGGACAGGCTGGGTTCTGGCGAGTTACCTATTGTTTCGCACTGAGCCAAGTAACCCGACACAGCACTAGCAGATGTAGAGTGACACTACAGGGTTTTGACGCCCGCGGCCCATCTGCGAACCGTTGTAGTGTCTAGCCGGCCGTTAGGCTGCTAGAGCGTAAGTTTCGTCGTTTGCGACTAAAAAAATTCAGTGTTTTACGGGATGACTGAAATCCCGGTATGCCCTCATCCGCTTCGCAACCCCCGTCGAAACCAGGTCGCCCCCAGATTTGGTAGCGCGAGTATACCGCGTTGGCTGCATGTCTGCCAGCCTTGTGTCGCTTTATAGATGTTTGAGCAGGTCCAGTGGGTGGTCGATGGCAATGTCGGCTGCCCATTCCTCAGGTTTGTCGCTGTCGGCGATATAGCCCCAGTTGGCCAGCACCGTTTTCATGCCGACCACGCGGCCAGCCTGGATGTCGCGTTCGGCATCGCCCACATACAGACAGTGTTCCGGTTGGATGCCGATGTGACTGGCGGCGTGCAGCATGGGCTTGGGGTCAGGCTTGGCCACGCCGATGGTGTCGCCGCTGACCACGACCGCAGGCGCGAGCACAAAGGGCAGGGCGGGGACGAGGCGGTCGGTGAAGCGCATTGGCTTGTTGGTGATGATGCCCCAGGTCAGGCCGCGTGCAGCCAGTGCCGCAATCATGTCGTTGACGCCGTCAAACAGACAGGTCTCGTTGGCAAAGCCGTGTTCGTATTGTTCGAGAAAGCGCAGGCGATATTCTTCGAAACGCGGGTGTTCTTGTGTGATGCCAAAGCCCAGACTGACCAGCCCGCGCGCGCCGTGGCTGGCGATCGGACGGATGGCGGCATAGGGCTGGGCTGGCAGGCCTTCTTCCGCCAGCAGGCGGTTAAGTGCACCGCCAAGGTCGCGGGCGGTATCGGCAAGCGTGCCGTCGAGGTCGAACAAGACTGCCTGAATGGTCATGGTGGGCGAGGGTGAAGTCGTGAGAGGGAATATTGTCCCTGCGATCGGGCGCAGGGACAAGTAAGGTCTGGTTTTTAGCGCAGGGTCTTGCCCAGGAACAGCTTATAGGCCGGGTTGTCAGTTTCTTCGTTGCAGGGGTAACCCAGCGTGTCAATAAAGTGCTGGAAGGCCTCATTATCGGCGGAGGGACCCTGAATGCCGACCAGTACCCGGCCGTAGTCGGCGCCGTGGTTGCGGTAGTGAAATAGCGAGATATTCCACTCGGTGCGCATGGCGTCAAGGAAGCGTTTGAGTGCGCCCGGGCGCTCGGGAAATTCGAAGCGCAGTACGCGCTCGTCCTGCAACTGTGGTGCATGGCCGCCAACCAGATGGCGGATGTGCAGCTTGGCCATTTCGTTGTCGGTCAGGTCGATGCCTTCCAGATCTTCGGTCTTGAGTGCATCGATGATGCGCTCAACATCCTCGCGGCCGCTGATCTGGATGCCGACAAATACATGGGCGAGTTTAGGGTCGGCAAAGCGGTAGTTGAATTCGGTGATATTGCGCTGGCCGATGATGTTGCAGAATTTCTTGAAGCTGCCCGGTGTTTCCGGAATGGAGACAGCGATAATCGCCTCGCGCCGCTCGCCCAGCTCCGAGCGTTCGGAGACGTGGCGCAAACGGTCGAAATTCATATTGGCGCCGCAGTTGATGGCGACAAGGGTCCGCCCTTCGCAATGCTCACGCTCGGCATAGGCTTTGGCGCCGGCCACCGCCAGCGCGCCGGCCGGTTCGGTGATGGCGCGCGTGTCCTCGAAGATGTCCTTGATCGCCGCGCAGATGGCATCGGTGTCGACCAGGATGATTTCGTCCAGCAATTCGCGGCACAGGCGGAAGGTTTCCTCGCCCACCAGCTTGACGGCGACGCCATCGGCAAACAGTCCGACATCTTTCAGTTCGACCCGGTGCCCGGCCGCGATAGACTGGCGCATGGCGTCCGAGTCGACCGGCTGCACGCCGATCACCTTGATTTCCGGCTTCAGGCGCTTGATATAGCTGGCGACGCCGGCTGCAAGGCCACCGCCTCCGATGGCGACGAAAACCGCATCGATAGGGTCGGGGTGCTGACGCAGGATTTCCATGGCGATAGTGCCCTGGCCTGCGATTACATCCGGGTCGTCGAAGGGCGGGATATACACCTTGCCGCTGCTGGCAACCAGTTCCATCGCATGCTGGTAGGCATCGCTATAGGATTCGCCAAACAACACCACCTTGCCGCCGCGGCTAAGAACGCCGTCTATTTTGACCTGCGGCGTGGTGACCGGCATCACGATGGTGGCTTCGCATCCTATCTTGCTGGCCGACAAGGCCACCCCTTGGGCGTGATTGCCGGCGCTGGCGGTAATCACGCCTTGCTGCCTTTGTTCGGGCGTGAGCTTGGACATCTTGTTGTAAGCGCCGCGCAGCTTAAAGGAAAACACCGGCTGCAGGTCTTCGCGCTTGAGCAAAATGGTGTTGCGGGTGCGGCGCGACAGATTGGGGGCGATATCAAGAGGAGACTCGATCGCCACGTCGTAGACGCGCGAAGTCAGGATGCGTTCAAGATAGTCAGTCGGGGGGGTGGGCATGCGCTATTCGTCCTTTGATGCATATGTCTTGTTTGTTCAGGCTATCAGGAAATGGCGGAGGGGGGAACGGCTTATCGCGGCTGTTTTCCGCTGCCGCCTGTGCAGCGCAGGCGTGTATAATCGCCCGCTGATTCTATGCGGACCTATTGCGTCTGCCCTTATGCCTGAAACTAAACGATGAAAAAACTGACGTCCCTGATTGTTGCCGCCGCCTTTTCGCTGCCGGTGATTGCCAATACCGTATTCGTGCCGCCAGTGCCTGCCATTGCCGGCAAGGCCTATTATCTGATCGATTTCCATAGTGGCGAGACGATTGCCTCGCTGAATCCGGATCAGCGTATCGAGCCTGCTTCCCTGACCAAGCTGATGACGGCCTATCTGACCTTCAAGGCACTGAAGGAAAAGCGCCTGACGTTGGATCAGACCTTGACCGTATCGCAGCAGGGCTGGAAGGCCGAAGGCTCGCGCATGTTCCTCGACCCGAAAGTGCCTGCCAAGGTCGATGACCTGATCAAGGGCATGATTGTGCAGTCGGGTAATGATGCCTGTGTGACGCTGTCCGAAGCGATTGCAGGCAGCGAAGAAGTTTTTGCCCAACTGATGACGGCCGAAGCCAAGCGTCTGGGCATGAAGAACACCAATTTCCAGAATTCGACCGGTCTGCCGGGCGATGCGCACTACACCACGGCGCATGATCTGGGGATTTTGGCGACGTCCATCATTCGTGACTTCCCGCAGTTCTATCAGATCTATTCGATGAAGTCGTTTACCTATAACGGCATCACCCAGCCCAACCGCAACTTGCTGCTGTATCGCGACCCGAACGTAGACGGTATGAAAACCGGCTTTACCAATTCGGCAGGCTACAACCTGATCGCATCCAGCCATCGCGATGGTCGTCGCGTCGTGTCGGTCGTGGTGGGCACCGCCAGTCCGGAAGCACGCGCGGTGGAAAGCTCCAAGCTGCTGAACTACGGCTTGCAGTTCTTTGAAACGCCCAAACTGTATGAAGCCGATAAGCCTGTATCCGAGGTCAGCGTCTACAAGGGTGAAGACAGCAAGTTGGCCATCGGTTTCAACCATAACGTCTATGCCACCGTAGCCAAGGGGCAGACCAGCAAACTCAAGGCTGACCTGACCACCATGCAGCCGGTGATTGCACCGATCAAAAAAGGGCAGACAGTCGGCAAGCTGGTGGTGTCGCTGGATGGCAAGGTTGTGCATGAAGAGCCGGTTGTTGCCCTGAAAGACGTGGCCGAAGGCGGTTTCTTCAGCCGGCTGTGGGACAGCATCAAGCTGATGCTGGGCTGGTAAGCAGCGGGCGGGCAGGGTCTTGCCCGCCTGAGCGACGCAGGCCTTGCCGCTGTAAAAATGGAAGGAAAGAGCATGAGCGAGCAAAAAGATGTATTCGAATTCCCTTGCCGTTTTCCGGTCAAGGTCATGGGCGAGCGCCATGAAGAGCTGACTGCCACCGTGATTGGAGTGGTGCGGGTGCATGCACCGGATCTGGATGAAGTGGATGTGGTGGTGCGCGAAAGCAGCAGCGGCAAGTATCTGTCGCTGACTGTGACGGTGAATGCGCATAGCCGCGCTCAGCTGGACCAGATCTATCTGGCGCTGACTAGTCACTCCATGGTCAAGATTGTTCTGTGAGCATGGAACGTCTTGTCAAGCAGCTGGGGCTGGCCGATTACGAACCGGTCTGGCGCAATATGCAGGCTTTTACCGATGCGCGCACGGCCGACACGGCCGATGAGTTGTGGGTGGTCGAACATCCGCCGGTGTATACGCTGGGTCTGGCCGGCAAGCCCGAACACTTGCTGTGCCAGACCGATATCCCGCTGGTACGCACCGATCGCGGCGGGCAGGTGACCTATCACGGCCCCGGCCAGCTGGTCGTCTATCTGCTGATCGACTTCAAGCGTCTGGGCCTGGGGGTGCGCGAACTGGTGCGGCGCATTGAAAACGCCATTATCGCCATGCTGGCTGAGTGCGGCATCGATGCCGCCGGGGATGTGAATGCGCCGGGTGTTTATGTGCAAGGTGAAAAAATCGCCTCGCTCGGGCTACGCATCCGCAACGGTGCGGTCTATCACGGCCTGTCACTCAATGTCGACATGGATCTGGCACCGTTTAACTGGATCAATCCTTGTGGTTATCAAGGCTTGAAAGTGACCCGGCTCAAAGACTTGGGTGTGCCGCTAACGGTGGCCGAAGCCGCCGCGCACTTATTGCCGCATCTGGCCCGCGAGCTGGATACCCAGGCGCAGAGCCAGCCAGCGTAAGCACATGTCAGAATTGCAACAATACAAGACTGGCACCGTCAAGGTGCAGAAAAACGGCAAGGAGTCCGCATGAAGCTGGAAAACGACGCAGGCGTCAAACATAAAGGTGCGGCCAAGACCGCACGTATCCCGATCAAGGTGGTGCCACTGGATGAAAAGCTGAAAAAGCCGGAGTGGATCCGTGCCAAGCTGCCATCGGGGCAGCGCTTTGGCGAGATCAAGGACATTTTGCGTGCGCAGAAGCTGCATACCGTGTGTGAAGAAGCGACCTGCCCGAATATCGGCGAGTGCTTCAGCAAAGGTACGGCGACCTTTATGATCATGGGCGATATCTGCACCCGCCGCTGCCCGTTCTGCGATGTCGGTCACGGCCGGCCCAACCCGCTTGACCCCAACGAGCCGAAGCATCTGGCCGAGACCGTGGCCGCGCTGAAGCTGCGCTATGTGGTGATTACCTCGGTGGATCGCGATGATTTGCGCGACGGCGGGGCGCAGCACTTTGCCGACTGCATCAGCGAGATCCGCAAGCTGTCGCCGGACACCCAGATCGAAGTGCTGGTGCCGGATTTCCGCGGCCGTCTCGAGATCGCGCTGGAGATTCTGGCCGCCACACCGCCCGATGTGATGAACCACAACCTGGAAACCGCGCCGCGTCTGTATAAGCAGGCGCGTCCTGGGGCGGACTATGTGCATTCGCTTGAGTTGCTCAAGCAGTACAAGGCTTTGCGTCCGGAAGTGCGTACCAAGTCCGGCATTATGGTCGGTCTGGGTGAAACCGATGAAGAAGTGCGCGCGGTGATGGCCGATATGCGCCGCTACGATATCGATATGTTGACCGTAGGCCAGTATCTGCAGCCAACCGATGGCCATTTGCCGGTGCTGCGCTATGTGCACCCCGACCAGTTCAAGGCATTTGAAACCGAGGCTTACGCCATGGGCTTCAAGCATGCCGCGGTCGGTGCCATGGTGCGTTCCAGTTACCACGCAGACCAACAGGCACATCAGGCCGGCGTGTAAAACCCTCGGCATTGCTGTGCGGGATAAAAGCCGGTCGCCTGAGGTGGCCGGCTTTTATCTTGTGGCGCGGCGGAATGTCGTTTGTCCGGCACCGGCTTTTGCGTTAGAGTGCCGGCTCTTTTATATGCCCCCAGGGCAAATCCCTCGCCATTAAAAAATACTTCATGCATAACACTATTTTCACCACACCCGTGATCCGCACCCTGATGGCCTGGCTGTCCATTTTGCTGCTTAAACTGAGCGGCTGGAAGATAAACGGCAACTTCCCGGCTATTCCCAAGTACGTGATGATCGCCGCGCCGCATACCAGTAACTGGGATTTCCCGCTGACGCTGGCCGTATGCTTTGCCAAGGGGGCGCAGATTTACTGGATGGGCAAGCATTCGCTATTCAAGGGGCCGATGGGGCCGGTGATGCGCTGGCTGGGCGGGATTCCGGTCAATCGGAACCGCAACAATTCGCTGGTGCAGCAGATCGTCGATGTTTACAACGAGTCGGACAAGCTGGTGGTGATCATTCCGCCGGAGGGTACGCGCGCCAAGGTGACCGAATGGAAGACCGGCTTTTATCATATTGCCAAGGGTGCCGGTGTGCCGGTGGTGCCGGCCTATCTTGATTTCAGCCATAAACAGGCCGGGATTATGGAGCCGTTTTATCTGGGTGAGGATCTGGATACGGATATGGCGAAGATCCGCGGCCTGTTTGATGGTATCAGCGGCAAGCGCCCAGACAGTTTCTAAGCCTGAAATGGCGGGGGCCAGACGTGCTTCATACACAAGAAGCGCGCCTGGCCCCCGTTTTTGCATCAGTGCGGCGTAAACCAGCCCTGCTGCTCGGCTTCTTCCAGCGCATCGGTCAGCCAGTCGGCAGCCAGCGGACAGCCGGCAGCGACCTGGCTGACCGCCTTTTCCTGTACCTGCTGGCGGCTAACCCCATTTTCGCGCCAGCTTTGCCCCTGACGGTTAAGGTTAAGCAGGATGGGCATCATCCGGTCCATGGCATGGGCAAAGCGGGCTTCCACACTTTGTCCTGCATCGAATTCCAGCCAGTAATCCAGTAGCTGTTCTGACTGGGCGGCAGGCAGCAGGCCGAAAATGCGTTTGACGGCCTCCAGTTCTGCCGCCTTGCGTTCCGCCAACCCTTCTTCGGCATAGAAAATCGTGTCGCCAGTGTCGATTTCGCCAATGTCGTGCACCAGCAGCAGGCGAATCACCCGTTCGATGTTGACGCTTTCTGTGGCATGCGGTGCCATGGCCAGTGCCAGCATGGCAACCTGCCAGCTGTGTTCTGCCGAATTTTCATGGCGTTCCAGCATCACCGGCTTGTTTTTCCTTAGTACAGCCTTAAGTTTGTCTATTTCGATAATGAAGGCGACGCGTGCCTGCAGTTCCTGGTATGGGGTGTGCATCTACTCGGGTGTTTCCTGTGTTATTGGCATTCTGCCGTGCGCCGGGCAATAGCTACCAGCACTTCGACAGCCTTGTGCATGGCCTGAATGCTGACACATTCGTGCTTGCCGTGGAAATTAAAACCGCCGGTAAATAGATTGGGGCAGGGTAGGCCCATAAACGACAGGCGCGAGCCATCGGTGCCGCCGCGTATGGGTTTGATCTTGGGTTTGACGCCGGCGTCGCGCATGGCGGCGCGGGCAATGTCGACAATATGCGGATGCGGCTCTATCTTGCGGCGCATATTGAAATAGCTGTCGCTTACCGTCAGCGACAGGCGTGGCTGATCCAGTTCGCGATTAAAGGCTGCCACCCGCTCGGCAAGGAAGGCTTTGCGCCGGGCAAAGCCCTCGTCGACAAAATCGCGTACCAGATAGTGCAGCTCGGCGGCTTCGACATCGCCAGCCATATGGTGCAGATGGAAAAATCCTTCAAGTCCTTGCGTCTCCTCCGGTGTCTCATGCTGCGGCATGCCGCTATGGAACACGCTGGCCAGCGTCAGCGCATTGACTAGCGTGCCATAGGCTGTGCCCGGGTGGACATTGTTGCCCTGTATTTTGATGCAGGCCGAGGCGGCATTGAAATTTTCGTATTCCAGCTCACCCATCTCGCCGCCATCCACGGTATAGGCCCACTGTGTCGGAAAACGCGCAAGCGGAAACAGGTCGGCTCCACGGCCGATTTCCTCGTCCGGGGTAAACGCCAGCCAGATATCGCCATGCATGATGTCGGGTGTAGCGAGCAAGGTTTCCACGGCAGTGACGATTTCGGCGATGCCGGCCTTGTCGTCGGCACCGAGCAAGGTGCGGCCATCGGTGGTAATCAGGTCATGGCCACGACAGCTGCGCAGCGCCGGAAACGCCTTGAGCGAAATGCGCTCGCCGCTGTTGCCAAGGGCGATGTCCTTGCCCTTCCATGCCGGGACGAACTGTGGCTGCAGCGGCTGGGCGGCAAAGTCGGGGGAGGTATCCAGATGGGCAATCCAGCCTATGGCCGGCGCGTTGCAGCCTGGGCTGGCCGGCAAACAGGCGGTCAGATAGCCGTTTTCATCCAGTGTCACATCCGACAAGCCTAGCGTGCGTAGTTCAGCGGCCAGTTCTTGTGCCAAGGTGCGCTGCCCGGTTGTGCTGGGGCAGCTTGGGCTGGCCGGGTCGGAGCGGGTGTCGATGCGGGCGTAACGCAAGAAGCGTTGAGTGAGCGGGCTTTGCATGGTGAGGTCTCATTCAAGCGTAGTCTGCCCACTATGCGCCGCACCGCATGTGATTTCCTTGCTTTAGCACAGACACTTTCAAAAAAGCGCCGCTTTCAGGGCAATTTGGCGATGGCTTGTGCCATGCGCCCGAACATCGCGTCGGCATCTACTTCGGTCAGATAAAGCGCGTTGCTGGGTCGGCCTGTCGTGCCCCACCAGTCAACTGCACAATGGCCCTGTGTTAGCGGGCTATCCGTTTCGACTTCGACATTGACCTCGCGCCCGCTAAACAAGCCGGGTGCGAGCAGCCAGGCGATGGCGCACGGGTCGTGCAGCGGCGCACCCATCTGGCCGTATTTTTGCACATCATGGCGCTCGAAGCTGGTCAGTAGCGACGCAGCCAGCGGGCCGCAATAGTTGGATAGCGAGGACAGGGCGGCAACGCGCGATGCCGACGTGCAGGCCTTGTGGGTCACATCCAGCGGCAGCATCACCAGCGGGATGCCGGCATGCAGCACCTGCTGCGCCGCGTGCGGGTCGACATAGAAATTGAATTCGGCCGAGGGGGTGACGTTGCCGCCTTCGAAATAGGCACCGCCCATCAGTACGATCTGCTTGATGCGCGCAGCAATGTCCGGTGCCTTCAATAGCGCCAGCGCAATATTGGTCAGCGGGCCGACCGGGCATAGCGTCACCGTGCCGGCAGGTTCGCGCCGCAAAGTGTCGATAATGAAGTCGACCGCATGCGCTTCTTGCAAGGGCATGGCTGGCTCGTGCATGGGTGCGCCTTCCATGCCGGTCTTGCCGTGCACACGCTCGGCCGTGACCAGATCGCGCACCAGCGGGCGCTCAGCGCCGGCGTAGACTTTGACATCGCGCCGGCCCGCCCACTCGCAGATGATGCGGGCGTTGCGGCAGACTGCTTCTATGCCGACATTGCCGGCCACGCAGGTGATGCCCAGCAAGTCGATCTCGTCACGTGCTCCCAGAAGAAAAAGCAGGGCGATGGCGTCGTCCAGCCCGGGGTCGGTATCAAAAATGACCGGTAGTTTGTGCATGGTGTGTCCTTTGGCGGTATGAAATGATGCCGAGCGATGCCAATGTATCGTTTGCGTTTTCAGCTTGATTTGATTTGACTATGGTAGCTTTGCATTTGCCCGTCAACGGACATGCAATTGGTCAGAACGGCGCCATCCTGCTACACTCTGCGACCTTTCTATGTAGCGCGCCAAGTCATTGTGAACAAAACGGAATTTTCATCGCTGGGGCTGTCGGCCCCCTTGCTCTCCAATCTCGACGGTCTGGGTTACCACCAGATGACGCCTATCCAGGCACGCGCCTTGCCTGTGATCCTGTCCGGCGGCGACCTGATCGCGCAGGCCAAGACCGGCAGTGGCAAGACCGCGGCCTTCGGCCTGGGTTTGTTGTCGCGTATTAATCCGCGCTGGTTTGCCGTACAGGCGCTGGTGCTGTGCCCGACCCGCGAGCTGGCTGATCAGGTGGCGCGCGAGATTCGCCGTCTGGCGCGCGCTATCGACAATATCAAGGTCGTGACCCTGACCGGCGGTACGCCCATGGGCCCACAGATCGGCTCCTTGTCCCACGGTGCCCATATCGTGGTCGGCACGCCGGGCCGTCTGCATGACCATCTGTTCCGTGAAACGCTGGACCTGTCCAAGGTCGAGACGCTGGTGCTGGACGAGGCCGACCGCATGGTCGACATGGGTTTTTACGAAGAAATCACCGGTATCGTCGACGCTTGTGCCAAGAAACGCCAGACCTTGCTGTTCTCGGCGACTTATCCGGACAATATCCGCAAGCTGGCTGCCCGTTTCCTGAAAAACCCCGAGCAGATCCGTCTGGAATCGCTGAATGATACCTCGCGTATCGAACAGCGCTTTTACAAGGTCAGCCCCGAGGCGCGCATTTCGACGGTGGCTGCGGCGCTGGCCCACTTCCGTCCGGCCTCGACCTTGGTGTTTTGCAACACCAAGGAGCAGGTCAAGAATATGGCGCGCGACCTGACCGCCCAAGGCTTTTCCTCGCTGGCGCTGTATGGCGATCTGGAACAGCGTGATCGCGACGAGATTCTGCTGCAGTTTGCCGCAGGTTGTGCCAGCGTGCTGGTGGCAACCGATGTAGCGGCGCGTGGCCTGGATATCACCACGCTGGCCTGCGTCGTCAATGCCGACCTTGCACATGACCCGGAAATCCATATTCACCGTATCGGCCGTACCGGCCGCGGTCACGACAAGGGGCTGGCACTCAGCCTGGTCGTGCCTAGCGATGGCAAGCGTCTGGCCCAGATCGAAGTGCAGCAGCAAGGCCCGGCCAACTGGCGCGACGTCAAAGAGCTGGTGGCACAAGCTGCACCCGCCGCAGCGCCTGCCATGGCACTGATCTGCATGACTGGCGGCAAGAAAGACAAGATCCGCCCCGGGGATATTCTGGGCGCACTGACCGGCGACGCCGGCTTGCCGGGTGCAGCCATCGGCAAGATCAGTGTCAGCGACAATATCAGCTATGTTGCTATCGAGCGCTCGCGCGCCAAGGAAGCGCTGGCGCATCTGGATGGAGGCCGCGTCAAGGGCCGCAATGTGAAGGCGCGCCTGATTTAAGCTGAAAAGGCAGGCTGTCGGTCATTAAGGGAAGGTGCCTGGCACCTTCCCTTTTTTGCGTCAGGCAGCCTGCAGGACAGGCTCTGTGCCGGCCAGTATTTGCATCTGGCGCCATAGCACTATGCCGACCCAGCAAGCCACGAGCAGGTTGACAACAGGCATGGCCAGCCAGACACCGTTAAGCCCCCACCATAAAGGCAGGCTGTAGAGCGCCGGCAGCAACAGGACGGTTTTTGCCAGCGTGGCCAGTAGTGCCGGCCGCGTCAGGGCCATCGCCTGCAAGGCAATGATGCCCAGAATCACCAGGCCGTCAAAAGGCAATGCCAAAAGGTGCAGGCGCAGCGCATGGCTGCCGGCGGCCAGCAAGACAGGGTCGCTCGCGGCAAACAAGCCGGCGATGGCATCGGCCCATAGCTGGATGATCAGCCAGACGGCGATGCCGCCTCCGACCACGACGGTGAGCGCATAGCGCAAAATGGCATGAGCCTGGCGCGGCTGTGCTGCGCCTATGGCCTGCCCCAGCAGGGGCTGGATGCCGACGGCCAGCCCATGGGCGAGCAGGGTGAATACCGTTTCGGTGTAACCGGCTACCGCATAGGCCGCCACGCCCGTGTCGGCATCGTAAATCAGTAGTTGCCAGTTGTGCAGCAATAACACCAGCGCCAGATTCAGCTCCATCAGCAGGCTGGACAGTCCGAGTCTGGCCATATCGGCCAAGTGCCGTCCAAGGCGGACGACCCTGAGCGTAGTCAGGCGCAGCCGTGCATAGGGCGAGAAGAAATAGGCGAGGGTAAAGCCCAGCATCAGGCTCTGGGAAATCAGCGTCGCCTGGGCCGAGCCGGCCAGACCATGGCCCAGCACGCCGACAAAGAGATAGTCCAGCGTGATGTTGCTGAGGGTTGCCAGCACCAGTAGCGTGGTGGCCAGGCGCGGGCGGCCATCGTTGCGCAGCAGGTAGCTGGCCAGAATCTGGCCGCATACCAGCACGCTGCCGCCCAGCATCCACTGCAGATAGTCATGGGTCTGGCGGTAAAGCTCGGCTTCGCCTGCCGCCCCCAGTGCACGCAGCAGCGGTTCGAGCAAGTAGAGACCGGTGCAGGCCAAAACAAGGCCCAGCAGTGCCAGCAACCACAAGGCGGCAGCCAGTATCTGGGCAGCCTCGCCATGCTTGCCGGCACCTTGCAAAATGGCAATGCGCGTGGCCGCACCCATGCTTAGCATGGCACCCAGACCGATCTGTACCATTACCAGCGGATAAGCCAGATTGATGGCGGCCAGGCCGACGCTGCCTACATAGTGACCGACAAAAATCCCGTCCACGACCACATACAGGCCGGTCACCAGCATGGCCAGTATCGAAGGCAGGGCATAAGTCCAGAAGCGGCGTGCCAGTGTGGCATCGCGCGGCATTTCGGCTAGCGTCGGATCGGGCATTGCGGATTGTTATCGATAAAAAGCGGGCACATTTTATAGCGCATCTGGCCGGTGTCCGCCTTGTGTTAACGCAAAGCCTGAACGCACACGCTTAATGCTGTATTGATTAAAACCAAGCAATATTAAACTCAATTACATACAATGCGGGCTCGGCCCATGGGAGTTTCATGTGTTTACCCTTGCATTTTTATGTGTGTTTGCCTTTATGGCCGGCCTGATCGACGCTGCTGTCGGTGGCGGCGGCCTGATCCAGATTCCGGCGTTATTCAATATCCTGCCCAATACCTCGGCCGCCACACTGTTCGGTACCAACAAGTTTGCCTCGGCGGTGGGCACGCTGTCGGCTGCACGCAGCTACCTCAAGCGCGTCAAGTTGCCGTGGCGTCTGGTGCTGCCGGCGGCAAGCGCAGCTTTTGCCATGTCTTTTGCCGGTGCCGCCACGGTCAGCCTGCTGCCCAAGGACATCCTGCGCCCCATGGTGCTGCTGCTGTTGATCGTGATGGCGGTGTATACGCTATGGAAAAAGGATTTCGGCCAGTTGCACAAGCCGGTGACAATAGGGCGGCGCGAGATGCTGGTCGGCCTGCTGATTGGCGGTGCCATCGGCTTTTACGATGGCCTGTTCGGGCCGGGTACCGGCAGCTTTTTGATGTTCCTGTTTATCCGTTTTTTTGCCTTCGATTTTCTGCATGCTTCGGCTGCGGCCAAGGTGGTCAATCTGTCGACCAATATCGCCGCCTTGCTGTTCTTTATTCCCAGCGGCAATGTGCTGTTCGGTTTTGCGCTACCAATGGCGGCCAGCAATATGGCCGGTGCCATGGTCGGCAGTTATCTGGCGATGAAAAAGGGGGCGGGCTTTGTACGCGTGCTGTTCCTGATCTTGACCAGTGTGCTGATCGTCAAGCTGGGCTGGGACACCTTTAATCCCTAGCGCGCTTGGCCGCAGCACTCTTTCGTGCCTTCAGCACACGAAAGAGTGCACATGCTGCGCAAGCTCAGGGCTGTTCCAGCTCCTTTTCAATCTCGCGTATATGCGCCTGATGCTGCGCAATGCGGGCACCAACCGGCGGGCCCTTGAAGCGCTTCCTGACTCCCAGTACAAACCAGAAAAATCCCAGAACAATCAGCAGGGCGACGGTGATGTAGAGCACTTTCTCGTTTGGCGGCTGGATGCCGACAAAAGCCAGCACCACGCCGCCTATGGTGGCCAGTACGGCGACCGGGCGTGACCAGCTGTAGAGATTGAACGGGCCCTTGTGCGACCAGTGCCGTCCTTCGGCAAGCACACCAGCAGCGATCGGCAGCACATAGGAGATATACAGCAGCACGGCGCTGGCGGTAGACAGCACGATAAAGGCGTCACCATACAAGGTAGCGGCGATGGCCAGCACGGCGCTGACCCAGATCGCGGCGCCCGGCGTGCGATGCTGGTGATGCACCTGCTTGAGCTGGTGCGAGAAGGGCACGCCGCCATCGCGCGCGAAAGCGTAGACCATGCGCGAGGTCGAGGTCAGGCAGGCGAGACCGCAGATATAGTTGACGATAAATACGCCTATACCCAGCGCCACCTGCAGGCCTTTGGGCAGCATGGACAGCAGCGCCGAAAATACGCCCATCCCCTGTTTCACCCCTTCGCTGATGCTGGGCATGGTCAGTACGAATACCGACACCAGGATGTAGCCGAACAGTGCCGACCATAGCACCGCCAGCATGATGCCCTTGGGTACATTGATGGCGGCGTGGCGGGTTTCTTCCGAGGTATGCGCCGAGGCGTCGTAGCCGGTCAGCGTATATACAGTCAGCAGCAATCCGGACAGGAACACCAGCAAGGGGCTGCTGTTTTGCGGCCACAGGCTGCCTTCGGTGCCGGTGAAGTTGGTGAAGGTAAACAATCGGGTGAAATCCAGCGGCCCCGGTGCATAGATCAGCAGCGAGACCGTCAGCACCAGCGACACGAAAAATATCAAATAACCAGACAGGTCGGTCAGGCGGGTGGTGGCCTTGATGCCCTGATGGTTGAGCCAGGCCTGCGACAGGGTGATGGCCGCGATGAACAGGGTCTGGTGTGTCCAGCTCAGGCTGGCCGGGTCTATGCCCAAAAGCGGGGCGATCAGCGTCTTGAAGAAAGGGTCGTAGACGCCGAAGTTGACCGAGGCGACTACGAAGATCAGGCCCAAGAGGTTAAACCAGGCCGTGGTCCAGCCATAGCCGCGTCCGCCGAGAATCGAGCTCCAGTGATAGAGGCCGCCGGCGGTTGGGTAGGCCGAGGCGATCTGTGCCATGGCGGCCGCGACCAGCAGCACGAACATCGAGCCGACGATCCAGCCGATGCCGACCGAGGCGCCGCCGCCGGCAGACAGTGCGGCCGGGAAGGCGGTGATGCCGCCGGCGAGGATGCAGATGATGGAAAACGAAATCGCGAAATTGGAAAATCCGCTCATGCGCCGCGCCAGTTCCTGCGCGTAACCCATGCTGTGCAGCAGCTTCTCGTCCTCGTTTAACGGCGTCGTGTTGTCGTGTCCGGCTTGATGTTTCATGGGTGTTCTCCGTGAGCGCTGTCGGCGCAGCCGCCGGCACGATGCCGGCGCTGTTTGCCCAATCGCACGATTTCGTCAAACAGGGCCTGCTGGCGTGCGTCCGTGCCGGCCGTCAGTTCGGGGTGCCATTGCACCGCAAGCAGTTCGGGACAATCCGTCATGATCAGCGCCTCGACCACCCCGTCGTCCGCCCAGGCAATGGCCTGCAAGCCCTGCCCCAGAGTCGCGGCCGCCTGGTGGTGCCAGGAGTGCGCGTGGATGCGCGTCTCGCCTAGTAGTGCCGCCAGCGTACTGTCTGGCGCGACGTTGACCGGGTGCGGTGTCGCGCTGCGCTCGGCGCTGCGGTGGGCGACAAGCTCGCCGACCACGTCGGGCAGGTGCGGATGGAGTGTGCCTCCATGCGCGACATTGAGTAGCTGCAGGCCACGGCAGATCGCCAGGGTCGGGCAGTGCAGGGCCACGGCGGCGCGCGCCAGCGCCAGTTCGGTGCGGTCGCGTGCCGGATTGATGCCATACAGCGTGTCGTGGGCCAGACCGGTGTGTTCGGGGGCGATGTCGCCGCCACCGATCAGCACCAGCGCGTCAAGACGCTGAATCCAGCCTTGTGCCCAGCGTCCGGCGTCATCCGCCGCCGTATGCGGCAGCAGCACCGGCACGCCGCCGGCACGTGCCACCGCATCGATGTATTCGGACGGGGTATGCGGGCCGTGGCCGGCAGCGGCCGGATAGGTGGTCAGCCCGACCAGCACCGCCTCAGTCATGGAGTCGCCCCGCGATGGCGTGGCGGAACAGGGCGCTGTAGTCGCCGGGGCTGAGCGGGCACGGATTGCCGCCATCGCTGGGGTCGGCCTTGGCCATGGTGCCGATTTCCCCGGCGCGCGTGTCGTTCAGGCCGATATCGCCAAGGCTGTGGGGAATGCCGGCTTCACTGCGCAGCGCCAGCACCCATTGCAGCACGGCGTCGTAGCCCGTGCCCGGCAGGCCCAGTACGCGAGCCAGATGCACCATCTTGTCTTCGATTGCGGCGCGGTTACGCTGCATCACATAGGGCAGCAGGATGGCGTTGGCCAGACCGTGATGGACGTCGAACACTGCACCTATTGGATGCGCCAGCGCATGCACCGCACCCAGTCCCTTCTGGAAGGCGGTCGCCCCCATCATCGAGGCGGCCAGCATCTGGCTGCGCGCCTCGATATCGTTGCCGTCCCTGACCGCGCGCAGCAAGAAACCGTGTACCAGACGCATGCCTTCCAGCGCGATGCCGTCTGCCATAGGGTGGTAGCCTGGCGCACAGTAGGCTTCGAAACTGTGCACCAGCGCGTCGATACCGGTGGCGGCAGTCAGGCGCGGGGGTAGGCCGGTGGTCAGCTCCGGGTCGGCCAGCACCCTAGATGGCAGCATTGCCGGATGGAAGATGATGACCTTGCGCTGTGCCGCCTCGTCTATGATCAGCGCGGCGCGCCCGACTTCGGAGCCGGTGCCGGCAGTGGTCGGGATGGCGATCACCGGCAGCATGGCCGCCGTGTCGACGCGTTTCCAGTTGTCTCCCACATCCTCGAAGTCCCACAGCGGGCGGGTCTGCCCCGCCATCAGCGCCACCGTCTTGCCCACGTCCAGCGCGCTGCCGCCGCCGATGGCGATCACGCCGTCGTGCGCGCCGGCTTTGAGTGCAGCCACGCCGGCATCCACGTCGCGCAGGGCCGGGTTGGGATGCAGTTCGTGAAACAGTGCGTGTTCGATCCCGGCTGCGGCCAGCACCTCCACCAGCTTTTGCACCGGTGCCAGGGCGGCAAGCCCAGCGTCGGTGACAAGTAGCGGCCTGTGCATGCCAAGTTCGGCGCATAGGTTGGGCAGTTCGCTGATGCGTCCGGCACCGAAGCGGATGGAGGTCGGGTAGTTCCAGTTGCCGGCAAGCGTCATCGTCAGCCTTTCAGATGGAAGGATTTAATGCGGGTCAGCTGCGCGTAGCCCAGAGAGGACAGCGAGATGCCGCGTCCGCTGTCCTTGACTCCGGTCCACGCCAGTGCCGGGTCGAGGTAGTCACAGCGGTTCATAAACACGGTACCGACTTGCAGTTGCGTGCCCAGACGAATGGCCGCGTCCTCGTCGCGGGTCCACAGCGAGGCAGTCAGGCCGTAGCGGCTGTCGTTCATCAGTTGTAGCGCTTCGACATCATCTGCCACCGGCATGATGCCGACCACCGGGCCGAAGCTCTCTTCCTGCATCACCCGCATGTTGTGGTTTACATTCACCAGCACCTGAGGCGCGAGATAAGCGCTGCCGGGCGCATCGGTAGAAAAAAGAGCAGGATCTATCAGTGCGTGCGCGCCTTGCGCAATGGCCTCGCGTATCTGCTCGCGCACGAATTCTGCAGCCGATGCGCGCACCATCGGGCCCAGCGTAGTCTCCGTCTCAAGCGGGTGGCCCAGCCGGTATTGCAGGGACTGCGCGACAAAGGCGTCGACAAAGCGTGGGTAGAGTGCGGCATCTACATAAATGCGCTCGATGCCGCAGCACGACTGGCCGGCGTTGAAAAAGGCGCCGTCGACCAGGTTTTCGACTGCGGCATCCAGATCGGCATCGGCACGCACATAGGCTGCATCCTTGCCGCCCAGCTCCAGACCTATGCCGATAAAGCGTCCGGCGGCAGCGCGCTCAATGGCGCGGCCACCCTCGACCGAGCCGGTAAAGGCGACAAAATCCACCCCCGCATCGGCCACGAGCGCCAAGGTGGACGCATGGTCCAGATGCAGATACTGGAATACACCCTCGGGCAGGCCGGCCGCAGCAAAGGCATCGGCCAGGATTTCGGCCGCCAGCGGCGTCTGGCTGGAGTGCTTGAGCAGCACCGTGTTGCCGGCGGCCAGCGCCGGAATCAGGCTGTTGAGCGCAGTCAGAAACGGGTAAGTCCACGGCGCCAGTACCAGCACGGTACCCAGCGCCTCGCGCCGCATGAAATGGATCAGGCCGGACACCGGTTCTGGGCGAAGGTCAGCCAGCGCCTCGCGGGCGATGGCCAGCATATGGCGGGCGCGCTCGGCCAGGCCGCGCACCTCGAAGGGCGAGTGCGCGATCGGGCGTCCGATCTGGCGGGTGATGGAGTCGGCAATGCGCGCCTTGTCCGCCACCAGCGCATCCACGGCGCGGCCTAGCAGCGCCAGCCTTTCGTCCAGCGGCAAACCTGCCCATGCACGGCGGGCGGCACGGGCTGATACCAGCGCCTCCCTGATCTGTGCCGCGCTGGCGTAGTCACGCGTCAGCAGCACCTTGCCGTCTATCGGCGAGATAACATCAAAATGCGTTTTCATCAGATGGCCTCGAAATAGCGTTGCAATTCCCAGTCAGTCACGTAGCGCTGGAACTCGCGCTCTTCCCACTCGCGGGTGGCGGCATAGTGCTCGACAAAATCGTCACCCAGCCAGTCACGGGCGACGGCGGATGCGCGCAGGGTCTGTGCCGCATCGCGCAAGGTGTGCGGCAGCTGCAGGTGGGCCGGTGCCTCGTACTGGTAGCCGTTGGCGCTGATCGGTGTCTCCGGCTCGGTTTGGGCGGCGATGCCGGCAAAACCGGCAGCCAGCGCCCCGGCCAGCGCGAGGTAGGGGTTGGCATCGGCACCGGGCAGGCGGTACTCGACGCGCTGGCTCTTGGCCGAGCCGGGAATGGCGCGCAGGGCGACAGTGCGGTTGTCCACGCCCCACAGCGCCTGGGTGGGCGCCCAGTAACCGGGCACCAGACGGCGGAAGCTGTTGATGGTGGGGGCGGCGGTGGCGGTGATGTCGCGCATATGGCGCTGCAGGCCGCCGATGAAATGGCGTTGCAGCTGGCTGATGCCATGCGGCTGTGCCGGATCGAAGAAGGCATTGCTGCCATCTTTGTGCAGCAGCGAAATATGGATATGCCCGCCCTGGCCTGCGTGGTTTTCGTTCCACTTGGCCATGAACGACACCATGCGCCCCTGTTTCTGTGCCATCACCTTGGCAAAGGTCTTGAACAGGGCAGCATTGTCAGCTGCCGCGAGCGCCTCGCTGCAGCACAGCGCCGCCTCGAGTGCGCCGGGGCCGGTTTCCTCGTGCAGGCCTTCGATCGGCATGTTCATCTCGTCGCACAGCGTGAGCAGGCCGCGGTAAAACTCGGTATTGACCGAGTTGCGCAGCACCGAATATCCGGCAGCTCCGCTGCCCAGGGGTATGGGGTCGCGGTAGCGTTTGGCCTGCAGTGCGGCGTGGTCTTCATCGGTGACGAGGAATTCGTACTCGAAACCGGCCTTGACCGAAAAGCCCAGTGCCGCCACCCGCTGCAGCAGGCGGCGCAGCACGCCGCGCGGGCACAGGCATTCGAGGCGGCCGCTGACCTCGCCCTGCACCAGGATCATATTGTCTTCCAGCGGCATTTCGCGCCATGAAGCGGGCAGCAGGCGGATGTCGGCATCGCCATAGCCCTTGCCCCAGCCGGTGAGGTGGGTGTTGTCATAGAGTTTGTCGGCGAGGTCCCAGCCGAATACCACATCACAGAAGCCGAAATCGCCATCCAGCGCAGCCAGGAATTTGTCGCGTGCCATGTATTTGCCGACCATGGCGCCATCGATGTCGAACAGGCCGACTTTCACCTGCTTGAGGTCACGCGCCTCAATAACGGCTTTAAGTTCGGCAATGGCGTTGTCTGTAGTCGGCATGGCGTTTACCTGCGCTTGAAGAGTCAGAACACTGATCAACTAGTCATAGCGATTGGTTTATGCCGTTTCAAGGTGCGAATGTAGTAGCGAGTGTGGCGCGACTACGTAGCTATCGCAGTACTTGTCGCACCATGCACTGAATGTTTGGCAAAGGAAATTAAGCGAAATAAATAAAACCATTTTGGGTGGCGCGTATCGCCGGCTTACAATGGCGGGCAATACAGATCAGGATGCAGGTACATGCGCTATCAAGGCAGGATTCACCATTGGAAGGACACGCAGGGCTTTGGTTTTGTCACGCCGAATGGAGGTGGCGAGCGCGCTTTCGTGCATATCAAGGCATTCAAGGATCGCAGTTGCCGCCCTGTCGATGGCGACCTTATTGTGTACCGGGTAGAGAAAGATGCACAGGGACGGCTTGCCGCCGTTGATATTGTTTATCCGCAGCGCCCTGGGCAAGCCTCGGCAAGCAAGACGGATGGCTGGCCCTTGCTGCTTGCGCCCCTGTGTTTTGCCTTGCTTGGCGCTCTGGTGTGGCTGGAGCATATGCCCATGTGGGTGTTGCAGGCCTATGGCGCATTAAGCGTACTGGCTTTTTTACTCTACTGGAAAGATAAGGCGGCAGCGCAAGGTGGGCGCTGGCGCACGAGCGAGGGCACGCTGCACCTGTGTGCACTGATAGGCGGCTGGCCGGGTGCGCTTGTGGCGCAAAAGCTGTTGCGTCACAAGACAGTCAAACCGGCTTTCCAGTCGGCTTTCAAGGCGACGGTCGTGCTCAATGTGCTGCTATTGGCCGCCTGTTTAAGCCCTTTGGGCCAGTCCTACATCGCGCAATTAATGGGGCGTGAGGTGCCTGTTTCGAGTGTGCAAGCTACAGAGTGGCTTGCACCCGCCAAGACATCTGTAACGGCAAGCCGTTTCAGTTGTGATGGGCGCACCCAGTGCGTTCAGATGACCTCCTGCGAGGAGGCGACCTTCTTCCTCGAAAATTGCCCGGGCACGCAGATGGATGGCAATCACGATGGCAAACCGTGCGAGCAGCAGTGGTGCCGTTAAGTATTATTTTGCATGCAACGGGTGCTGCTCGCTGGCGTGCTGGATAGCGTGGACGCGGGCGGCATCGACAGCATGGGCAATATCGTGCTTGTGCTCGCATTGGCGGGCGATGGTGCCGGCGTCGACAAGACGGGCGGCATCCAGCAGTGCCGCCAGGTAGGCCGCCTGCGGATAGCTGCTGTGTTCGAAACCCAGACGGCCACGTGCATCGGCCACGCAGGCCGACAACATCTCGTGAAAACGCTCGGGGCGGCGCAGCGCATCGCAATCACGGAACAGACGTAGCACAGTGTCGGCGCGCATTTTGGGCGCGATATGTACTTTAGTGTGGTAAAGCACGGTGATGCGCGCCAGATCCCGGCATTCGGCCGGCACGCGCAGGCGTTCGCACAGCGCCAGTAGCGGCTTTTCGCCGCGCGCCTCGTGGCCGATATGGCGCGGCAGGATGTCGGCCGGGGTCAATGCCTTGCCTAAGTCATGGGTCAGGCAGGCGAAACGTACGGCCAGCGGTGCGCCACTTTGCGCGGCGGCATCGATGACGCGCATTACATGGTCGCCGGTATCGATTTCGTGGTGATAGTCGGCGCGTTGCGGCACACCGAACAGCGCATCCACTTCGGGCAGAACGCGCGCCAGCGCGCCGCACTCGCGCAGGACCTTGAACATGCGCGAGGGGGCATCTTCCATCAGGCCGCGTGCGACTTCCTGCCACACCCGCTCCGGCACCAGTGCATCCACTTCGCCGTTGTCCACCATCTGGCGCATCAGGTCCAGGGTCTCGGGCGCAACGGCAAAGCCGAAGCGGGCGGCAAAACGTGCCAGACGCAGGATGCGTACCGGGTCTTCGGCAAAGGCGGCGCTGACATGGCGCAATACGCCGGCGGCAAGGTCGCGCTGTCCGCCATAGGGGTCGGTCAGACGTCCGTCTTCGTCTTCGGCGATGGCGTTGATGGTCAGGTCGCGCCGCGCCAGATCCTGCTCCAGCGTGACATCTGGCGCGGCGTGAAACACAAAGCCGTGATAACCGGCACCGGTTTTGCGTTCGGTGCGCGCCAGTGCGTATTCCTCGTGCGTTGCCGGATGCAGGAACACCGGAAAATCGCGCCCGACCGGACGGAAGCCTTGTGCCTGCATCTCAGCTGCACTACTGCCGACTACCACCCAGTCGCGGTCTACCACCGTGCGGCCCAATAAGCGGTCGCGTACCGCGCCGCCTACGACATACAGCTTCATTCCCGTTCTCTCCAGCGCGCCAGGCGCGTATTGCGTTCGTCTTCGCCCAGCCATTGCGGTGCGACCGCTTCCAGTGCGCTCGGGCAAAAACCCAGCAGCGCGCTCGGGAAGGGCTCCAGGCTGATATTGTCAACACGCAGCGATTTTACATTGTCGCGGCTGATCAGGGCGGGGCCGGGCAGGCATTCCATGATGCCGGCTTGCAGCATGGCCAGGCTGTCCGGCAGGCCGATCAGGGTGCGCGGGTGGCCGGTGAGTTCGCCTACATAAGCCACCAGCTCGCGCAAACGGTAGCGGCGCGGCCCTGTCAGCTCCAGCGTCTGGCCTATGCTGGCCGGCCGGTCCAGGCAGGCCGCGACGGCGCGTGCCACATCATCGGCCCACACCGGGGCGAAATAAGTGTCGGCACCGGCTAACGGCAGCACCGGCAAAACAGCGAGCAGGCGGGCAAACATATTGAGAAAGGCATCGTCGTGGGCGAACACCACCGAAGGACGCAGGATGGTCCACGCCAGATGGCTTTGCGTGATCACCCGTTCGCCACGCGCCTTGGTTTGCTGGTAGTCCGACGGTCCGTGCGCATCCGCCCCCAGTGCGCTGATATGGATCAGGCGCCGGATGCCGGTTTGCTGCATGGCATGGACGATTTTTTCCACCAGTTCGACATGGGCGATTTCAAAAGCGCGGTGCGAGCCGTGCAGGATGCCCACCATGCTGATTACCGCATCGTGCCCGGCCATCAGCTGCGTCAGCGCCGCGCTGTCGTGTACGTCACAGGCGGCCAGCGTGACGCCGGGCAGGGTGGACAGGGCCTTGATGCGTTCCGGGCGGCGGCTGGCAATGGTCAGCTGCATGCCCTGCCGGCTCAGTATTTCGGCGATATGCCGGCCGACAAACCCGCTGCCACCTATCAATACAATGCGTTGCATAGTTCGCTCTCCCGATTGAAGAACGGCCCGGTTTATTTGGCCGCTATGGTGCCCATTCTCGCCTTGAGCGAGGTTTCACCCTTGCCGAAGCTGGCGGCGTAGTAGGTGGCGTTGGCCATCACCTTTTGTACATAGTCGCGCGTTTCGGTAAAAGGGATGGTTTCGGTGTAGATGGTGCCATCCAGCGGCGTGCTGGCGCGCCATGCGCGTGCACGCCCGGGGCCTGCATTGTAGCCGGCTGTCGCCAATACCGGGTGGCCGGTGGTGTCCAGTACATGACGCAGATACCAGGTGCCCAGCTGGATATTGGTGTCCACATCGTTGACATCGAAGCCGGGCAGGCCGACCTTGTTTGCTACCCAGCGCGCGGTGGCCGGCATCAGCTGCATCAGGCCTGAGGCGCCTACGCCCGAGCGCGCCACCACGGTAAAGCGGCTTTCCTGACGCATCAGGCCGTAAATCCATGCCGGATCTACATCCAGTTGCCTGGCGTAGCGTTCGGTGGTGCTGCGGTAGGGCGCGAGAAAGCGCAGGCCGAAATTATGCGCGTTGCGCGTGCGCTCGGCGCTGTAGATGGCCATGTCGTAAAAGCCCTTGTCCTTGGCCAGTTCGGCGGCGGCAATCAGCTCGGGGTCAGTCTTGCCGCGCATGGCCCAGCGCCATTCGCGCCGTGCTTCTTCGTGAAACTCCGGGCGCTTGAGAGTATCCGACAGCGCAAACAGCTCGATGGCGCGGGCAATGGCCGGCTCTTTGGAAATGGCGCGCATGTCCTTGTCGCTGGCTTCAATCTGGCGCGCGGGTTCGGACAGGCTGTTGCCCAGTGCTTCGCGCGCAAGAATGCCGTAATAGCTGTGTTCCTGGCTTAGCCGCACCAGGCGCGCATTGGCTTCGCTACGCTTGCCCTGCATCAGTTCGGCTTGCGACAGCCAGTAGCGCCAAGCCTGACGTGCGGCCAGCTTGGCCGGCATCTTGCCGATCACGCTGCTTAATGTGTTCCAGTTTTGCTCGCGCAGTGCCGCGCGTGCCCACCATTCCCATTGCTCGGGCGTGAGTTCCCCGGGGGCGGATTTGGCGTACCAGTCCAGTGCCTGCGTCATGTCCTGGCGGCGCGCGGCGCGGGTCGCCAGTTCTCCCCAGCCAAAGCCGGCCTGCTCGCGCGTAAGCGTAGGCTCGATGCGCGCAAGATCGGCGGCGGCACCGGACAAATCACTCTTGCCGCGCCGCACGATGGCGATGACGGCGGCTTCGTTGCTGCCCGGGGTGAAAAACTCGTCCGACAAGCCAGCCGATGTGGCCAGCGCGCGCGCGACGGTGACGTAATTATTGGCAACCAGGGTGCGTACGCGTGAACGCACTTCATCCTGGCTGAGCGTGCCCAGCGTCGCGCTTTCATTCAGCAGGCTGTTGCAGCCTTCCGGGAGTGTCAGCTTGTCCAGCAAGTCGGCATCGGGTGCGCTAATGCGCCCGGCCTTAAGCTCGGACAGGGCGGCATAGCATTGGGTCTCCTGATCGCGTGCGTCTTCCGGTGCACGTACCAGTTCTCGGCGAAAACCGTCCCAGTTATTGCCCTTGCCCAGACGCTTGAGCCATTCGTTGGCCAGGCGCTCGGTCAGCGTAGAGGGAGCCTCTTGCGCCAGAAAGGCGCGGGCCGGCGCATCATCGCCGTTTTCCAGGTTTTTAAGCGCCAGCCAGTAGCGCGGATACATGCCAAGTGGTGTGCGTGCGCTACTGGCGGCCAGCGTTTGTAATTGGGCGATATCGCCGGCGCGCCAAGCGTCGCGGGCCGCAGCCAGATCATCGTTGCTGTCGGCGTACACGCTAGCGGGCAGGGCAAACAGGCTTAACAGCAGCAGGGAGATTTTTTTCATGTCACTTGCGCCAGAAGGCGGGCGTAAAGAGGATGAGGATTGTGAAGATTTCCAGTCGGCCCAGCAGCATGGCTACGCTGCATACCCAGGTCTGGAAATCGTTCAGGCCAGCGTAGTTGGCGGCCGGGCCGACTTCGCCCAGTCCCGGGCCTGCATTATTGATGCAGGACACAATGGCGGAAGCGGCGGTCTGGAAGTCCAGGCCGCTGCCTAGCAGCACAAAAGTCAGTACCACCACACTCAAAATGTATACGAAGATAAAGCCCAGCACCGAAAAGGCGACGCTGTCGCTCATGGTACGGCCATTGACCTTGAGTGGAATAATGGCCTGCGGATGCAGCAGCTGGGTCATTTCGCGCTGGGCCTGACGGAACAGGATCAGGCTGCGTATCATTTTGATGCCGCCACCCACCGAGCCTGAACAGGCGGTAAAACAGGACAGGAACAGCATCCATACCGGAACAAAGAGCGGCCACTGGCCGTAATCGGTGCTGGCAAAACCCGAGGCGGTGGCTCTCGAGATCAGGTTGAAGCTGACATGGCGCAAGGACTCGCCCAGTCCGTAAACCCCTTGCCACCACAAATAAACGGCCAGCATCAGAATGCTGGACAGGATCACCAGCATCATGCTGATAAATTCGGTATCAATCCGATAGGGGGCGGCCGAACGTTTTTTCCACGCCAGAAAGTGAGTGGCGTAATTGGTGGCCGATAGCAAGGTGAAACCGGCAATCACCAGTTCGATTGGCAGCGAATCGTAATGGCCTACACTGGTGTCGCGGGTGGAGAAGCCGCCCAGCGCAACGGTGGACAGGCCGTGGCAGACAGCATCGAATACGCTCATGCCGGCCATATACAGCATGGCCATGCACAGCACGGTCAGGATGCAGTACATGGTCCACAAGCTCTTGGCCGCCTGGGTGATGCGTGGTGCCAGTTTGGCATCCTTCATCGGCCCCGGTGTTTCCGCCTTGTATACCTGCATGCCGCCCACGCCCAGTAGCGGCAAAATGGCGACAGCCAGCACGATAATGCCCATGCCGCCCATCCACTGCATGAAGTGGCGCCAGAAGTTGATCGCAGGTGGCAAGACATCCAGCGAGAACAGTACGGTCGCGCCATTGGTGGTCAGCGCCGACATGGCTTCGAAAAAGGCATCGGTGAAGCTTAGCGAACTGTCGAACAGCATGAACGGGATGGCAGCGGTGGCGGCGAAGCCCACCCACAGGGCCACCACCAGGATAAAGCCGTCACGCGGCTTGAGTTCGTGTTCGAAACGACGGGTGGCTGCCCAGGCAAACAGGCCGACGGCCAGTCCGACCACACCGGACAGCAAAAACGCTTCCAGCGTGTGGTCTTTGTAGATGACCCCGACACCGGCCGGCACAATGAACATGCAGGAAAACAGCATGATCAGCTTGGAAAAGACATGAGCGATGGGCAATAGCTTGCCCAGTGCACCGCCTCTGGCAGCTAATGGCAAAGTCGACATCAAAAGAAACCCATCTTGACCTGGATGAGCTGCTCCACCTCTCGCACCAGACGGCGGTGGGCAACGAAGATGATCAGGTGGTCTTCGCTGTGTATCACTTCATCGTGGTGTGCCATGCGTACTTCGCCGCGCCGCACAATGGCGCTGATATAGCAGCCGTGCGGCATTTCCACCTCATCTATGCGCAGGCCGACCAGACGCGAAGTCTTGCGGTCGCCCCTGACGATGACTTCCATCGCCTCGGTGCGCCCGCCGCGCAGCGCATGTACCGCCTCGACATCACCACGGCGCAAATGGGCGAGGATGGAGCCGATGGTAGACTGGTGTGGCGAAATCACGATATCGATGCTGTGGCCTTCGAGCAGGTCGACGTAACTGGCGCGGTTAACCAGTGCAATCACCCGTTTGGCGCCCATGCGCTTGGCCAGCAGCGTGGACATCACATTGTCTTCGTCGTCATTGGTCAATGCGCAAAATACATCCATCTCGTCGATGTTTTCGGCTTCGAGCAGGGCTTCATCGGTGGCTTCGCCATGCAGCACCAGTGTGCTGTCCAGATTGTCACCCAGCCATTCGCAGCGCTCGCGCAGAATTTCAATAATCTTGACCTCGTACCCTGCGTTTTCCAGCTGGCGCGCCAGACGGTGGCCGATATTGCCGCCGCCGGCAATCAGTACGCGGCGTATGGGCTGGCTGCTGTTTCGTAGCTCGGCCAGCATCTGTGGCACGGCAGCCCGCTCGGCCAGGAAAAACACCTCGTCGTTGCTTTGCAAGATGGTGTCGCCCTTGGGGATGATCAGCCGGTTATTGCGATAGATGGCGCAAAAACGGCAGTCGGTGTCCGGCAGATCCTGACGTACATGGCGCAATTCTCGCCCCAACAGCAGGCCGCCTTCCATGGCCGTGACCGCAACCAGCTGTACGCTGCCGCCGGCAAAATCCAGCACCTGCAAGGCACCCGGGTATTGAAATAGCTGGTACAGGTTTTCGGTGACGATTTGTTCCGGGCAGATGGGCTGGTCCACGCCGAATAAATCCAGCGTGTTCTTGGCACCGAATTCGACATAGTCACTGGCGCGTACGCGCGCAATGCGCGTGGGTACGTTGTAGAGCTCGCGCGCCAGCTTGCAGGCAACCAGATTGGTTTCGTCGTTACGCGTTAGCGCCAGCAACATATCGGTGTCGGCCGCGCCGGCACCGGCCAGTACCGAGGGTTGGGCGGCATTGCCGCAGATAGTCTGAATATCCAGCCTGTCCTGCAGTTGCTTGAGCAGTTTGCTGTCCAAGTCGACGATGGTGATGTCGTTTTCTTCGGAAACCAGGTTCTCCGCTACGCGGGCACCAACCTGGCCGCCTCCCAAAATCAGAATTTTCACAATATTGAAGCCGTCTGGATTAAGTATTTTGGCCAGATTCTAACGGTTTAGCGGGCAGGGCGCACGACTGTGGCTTGCATTTGCATAGTGCATGCTCGCCAATTTTGCCAGATGAGGCAAAGACTTGGCGGCAGAGGGGCATCAATGCGCGCTGTTGCGCGCCCCACGCACGGTGCGCTTGAGGGTAGCCGAGTCGGTCGTGCCACTGATGAGTCTGTCTCCCAGTAGTAGCGTTGGTGTGGTGAAGACCTTGAGTTCATCGGTCAGCGCCTGATTGTCCTCCAGCGCAAGACGCACCGCCTTGCCCGGATTTAGCCACGCCTGTGTGCCGGTTTCCCTAGCGGTTTTCTGGATGGCATGCTGGTCCAGCGGGAGCGTGCCCTGCATCAGGCTTTGATGCACTGCCCAGTAGCGGGCGCGCTGTTTTTGCCAGACATTCAGTGCAAACAGGGTGGCCGGCTCCGAACTGGCGTCAAACAGGGGGAGCAGCTTGAATACAAACTTCACATCCGGCAACTCGCTGGCGACGCGTTCGATGACCACATCCATGCGCCGGCAATAAGGGCAGTTGAAATCGGTAAAGTAGATGACGACCTGGCTGGCCGCAGGGTCGCCTAAAAACGGGTCGGCAGGGTTGGCATAGATGCGGGCCGGCTGCTGTGCCGCCAGCGCTTTTAGCATCTGCTGTTGCCGTGCACGGTTGCGCTCGGCGATTTTTTCCAGGTCGGGCAGGTTCTTGCTGTTAGCCAGCAGGGGCATCAGGCTTAAACCGGCCAGTAAGGTCCGGCGTTTCATGATCGCTATCCTTTGGGGGAGGCTTTAATCGGCACATTGTCGCGACATGCACCTGATGGTATTAAAGCGAAAGGGAGCGCCATGCGCTCCCTTAATGCGGTTTTATTGCGGTTTAGTCTTCGAGCTCTACCGGCGTGCGACCCGGCAGCAGCAGGTTAAGGCTAAGTGCAATCAGGGCGCTTACCGTGATGCCGGAGCCGAAAATCTCGCGTACAAAGCCCGGCAACTTGCCCAGTACTTCCGGGCGTACGGTTACCGCCATGCCGCAGCCGATGGCGACGGCAATAATCACGCCATTGCGCCGGCTGCTCTCGACCTGGCCCAGCATCTGAACGCCGGCCACGATAATCATGGCGAACATCATCAGGCCGGCACCGCCGAGTACCGGTAGCGGAATGGTGACGATCAAGGCGCCAAACACCGGAAACAGGCCTGCCAGCATCAAGAGCAGACCCGCCAGTGCCACCACATAACGGCTGGCGACGCCGGTCAGTGATACCACGCCGATATTCTGGGCAAACGAGGAAAAGGGTGTCGTCGACATGATGGCGGCAATGGCCGAGCCTACGCCGTCACACAGGATGCCTGCCGACATCTGCTTGCCGCTGACCTTGGTCTGTGTTGCCTGACCCAGCGCCAGGAAGTTGCCGGTAGACTCCACGATGGTCACCAGATAGGCAATAGACATGCCGATAATGCCGGAGATTGGAAAGCTCATGCCGAAATGCAATGGCTGGGGCAGGGCAAATGCGCTGGCTTGTGCCACCGGTGCAAAATCGATGCGCCCCAGCATCAGGCACAGCAGATAGCCGGCCCCCATGCCGATCACGATGGCTGCGGCCGAGACGATGCCGCGGCCGAACTGGACCAGGCCAATCACCAGTACCAGTACAAAAAAGGCAATAGCCAGATGCTCGGGGTTGGCGTAGTCAGCCGCGCCGGGCTGGCCGCCGGCAAACCAGTCAACGGCAACCGGGATAAGCGAAAGGCCTATCATGGACACGACTGTGCCGGTGACTACCGGCGGGACCAGCTTGCGGATTTGCGGCATGAAAAAGCTGCCGCCTATCATCACCAGCGAAGCGGCCAGCGAGGAGCCCATGATGCCGGCTACACCATGCTCGAAACCGATGGCGATGGCGGCGGCAACAAAAGTGAAGCTGGTGCCCATGACGCAGGGCAGGCGGATGCCGATAGGTCCTGCACCGCGGCATTGCACGATGGTGACGGCACCGGAAACCATTAAGGCTGCATTGACGAGTGCGACCATTTCCTGTGCTGGCAGTCGCAATACGCCGCCTACGACCAGCGGGACAGCGATAATCCCACCGAGTGCGGCAAGCAGGTGCTGTATGGCCAGTAATAATGATGTTGCCAGTGGAGGCCGGTCTTCAACCTGATACAGCAGCTTTTCCATGCTTCGTGTCCTTGCGGTGAGGGCTTTGTAGGTAGCGCTTGCGCGCCAAGTGCGCGCATGATTGTCAGATTCTATGTCTATGTCAATGATGATTTATCTTTTAATGAAGATAGTCTGGTGTTGTGCCCTTACAGTGGGCAAAACCATGTAAATAAAAATGCAATCAAAATTGTGACAAATAAATAAAATCACCTTATTCTTGGCGTTTTACCTTTACGTGCGGGGTGCTTATGGCTGATCAGTTCGAAAATGTCAGTGTGGCCAAGCGGGCCAATGTCTATTTTGACGGCAAGTGCGTCAGTCATACGGTGACCCTGGCCGATGGCACGCAAAAATCGGTAGGCGTGATCCTGCCCGGTAAGCTGGTGTTTACTACGGCAGCAGCGGAAGTCATGGAATTACTGGAAGGAGAATGCCGGGTGACGCAGGCTGGCGCCTCTGCCGCGCAGGATTATGCCGGGGGTGAGTCTTTTAGCGTGCCCGCCAATAGCAGCTTTACGATCGAGGTACTCAAGACCGTGCATTATGTTTGCCATTTCGGCTGATTAGGGCGGGCTTGTCTTAAAAAGGCTCAATACCAGGATGGGTATTGAGCCTTTTGCATCTGACGCCGCAGGTTGCGGGCCGGGGTATGGCAGCGTTTAGCGGTAGTGCGCATCAAGCTCGGTAAACGCCGCTTTGTTGTCTGCCGTAACATAAGGGCGCATCAGGGCCAGCACTTGACGTGCGCCGCGCCGCCCGGTTTCTGCCGAGATAGGGACTTTAGGTGCGGCGGATTGCTCGAACGCATACCAGAACTTCACCACCAGCCAGATATTGACCGCCAGCTGTTCAATTTCTTCATCGGAAGAAAAGCTCAGCAAGCCGGCACGGGCAAAGCCCTTGAGCATGTCGCCCATCATCGGGCGCAAATCGGTGCCGATAGTGGCGTGATACTCGGCCTGCAGTTGCGGATTGCGCGACAGCAAGCCCGGCAGGTCATCAAATAAAAAGCGGTAATTCCACATGCCCTTGAATAAGGCATCCAGCTGGTCGGACAAAGCCTGTGGCGTAATGGCGCCTTCTGCCTTTGGCGTGAGCTGGGCACGAATAAAGGCTTCATATTCGCGGAAAATCTGGAAAACGATCTCTTCCTTATTACGAAAGTGATAGTACAGATTGCCCGGACTAATGCCCAGGTGAGCCGAAATATGATTGGTCGTGATCGCACGCTCTCCATGCTCATTGAAGAGTTTGAGGCTCTCGATCACGATTTTGTCGTAGGTTTTGATCCGGGTTTTGCTCATAGATTGAAGAATCAAGCCATTTAATAAGGATGAGTCGGATGCCAGTTTACACCGAGGCCGCAGATTTGTTCAGATTGGCGTCAGCCGGAAAAGCCTCGAACATAAAGCGCTTGAGTATTGCCTGTTCTACCCGTTGCCTGTCCTTGGCCAGAATGGCTATGCGTAGTGTCAGCTGATAACTGGCATCGCTCAGCGGGTGAATCGAGACGCGTGGCGCCACCGATGGCGTATCCAGATGGTGACGCGCTTCTATTCGCGCCATATGCAGTTGCGCGGCCTGAATATGTGGTGCACAGACGTCGTTGGCTGCCCCTAGCAGCAAGGCTTCACCCTGCTGGGGTGGGAGCGTATAGGGCAGGGGCAAGCCCAGCGTATGCACCACATACTCGCCCATATAGTTTTCCAGTACCACCGGCTGGTTGAGCAGCAGGCTGTGCGGAAAAGACAAGGCCCGCCCTGTCATCTGGTGGCTGTCGTGGGTGGGGCCGATTTCCATCACTGTGGTGGTGAATAGCCCGATATCGACCACACGTCCGCGTATATGGCCGACTTCGATGTGGTCGCCCAGACTGTAGCTGTCGGAGGCGCTTCTGAGCAGGCCCCCGGTGAGGCACATGATCAACTCCTTGGTGGCAATAATCACTGCGGCGGCAAAAGCCAGCATCGAGACCGCAATGGTCTGCAGCTCGGATGCCCAGATCAGCGCAATGCCGGCAACGCCGCAGACAAACAGCACATTGCGCACGGTGATGGACCAGCGCCGCCTGTCGTCCAGCGTCCAGTGGGTATTGCTGGCGATGGCGCGGCCTATGCTGATGCGCAGCACCAGCAGTACCGTGACCATTACACCTGAACGCACGATGTCGGCGACGTAACTTGCACGCAGGTGGGTCCAGAAGTCGATCAGCTCGCTCATGCCTACTCGCCCAGCTTGACCGCGTGTTCGCGCGTTTCGTGGAAGACGATGTCCGGCCAGCGCTCCTGTGTCAGCTGCAGGTTGACGCGGTTGGGTGCGAGATAGGCCAGATTGTTGCCGGCATCGGTGGCGATATTGCCTTGCAGTGCCTTGATGAAGTCATCCAGCTTTTTGCGGTCGTCACAGGTAAACCAGCGTGCCGACCAGATACTGGCCGATTCGAAAATGGCGTCCACGCCGTATTCGGCCGCCAGGCGCGAGGCGACGACTTCGAACTGCAGCACGCCGACTGCACCCAGAATCAGGTCGCCGCCGCTATGCGGCTTGAACACCTGCACCGCGCCTTCTTCACCCAGTTGCTGCAAGCCCTTGGCCAGCTGCTTGAGTTTCAGTGGGTTGCGGATGCGTACCGAGCGGAACATTTCCGGCGCAAAGAACGGGATGCCGGTAAAGGCCAGTGCCTCGCCTTCGGAGAAAGAGTCGCCGATCTGGATATTGCCGTGGTTGGGAATGCCGATAATGTCGCCAGCGAAGGCTTCTTCCACGATTTCGCGGTCGTGCGACATAAAGGTCACCACGCTGGAGGCGGCGATATCGCGCCCCAGGCGCAGATGCTTCATCTTCATGCCGCGCTCGAACTGGCCGGAGCACACGCGCATAAAGGCGATGCGGTCGCGGTGCTTGGGGTCCATATTGGCCTGGATCTTGAATACAAAGCCGGAGAACTTGCCTTCGCTCGGGTTCACGCTGCGCACGGTTGCATCGCGCTCCTGAGGTGCCGGTGCCCAATTGATCAGCGCGTCTAGGATCTCGCGCACGCCGAAGTTGTTGATGGCCGAGCCGAAGAACACCGGTGTCAGCTCGCCGGCGAGGAATTCGTCCAGATTCCACTCGTTGGAGGCGCCCTTGACCAGTTCGATCTCCATGCGCAACTGTTCCATTTCCATCGGGAACAGCGCGTCCAGGCGCGGATTGTCCATGCCCTTGATCACTTCGATATCGGACACCAGTTTTTCAGCACCGGCTTCGAACAGAATGACTTCATCGGTCAGCAGCGAATAGACGCCGCGGAAGCTCTTGCCCATGCCGATCGGCCAGGTGACCGGTGCGCAGCGTATCTTGAGCACGTCTTCTACTTCATCCAGCAACTCGAGCGAGTCGCGCACTTCGCGGTCGCACTTGTTCATGAAAGTGACGATGGGCGTGTTGCGCAGGCGGCAGACATTCAACAGCTTGATGGTCTGCTCTTCCACGCCCTTGGCAGCGTCGATCACCATCAAGGCGGAGTCGACTGCCGTCAGTACGCGATAAGTGTCTTCGGAGAAGTCCTGGTGGCCCGGGGTGTCCAGCAGGTTGACGGTATGGTCGCGGTAGTCGAACTGCATCACGCTGGATGCGACCGAGATGCCGCGCTGCTTCTCGATGTCCATCCAGTCGGAGGTGGCGAATTTGCCGCCTTTTTTGCCCTTGACGGTGCCCGCCATCTGAATGGCACCCGAAAACAGCAGCAGCTTTTCGGTCAGCGTGGTCTTACCCGCGTCGGGGTGGGAGATAATGGCAAAAGTGCGGCGGCGGGCGACTTCTGCGGCAATGCGTGTCAGTTCTGCGGACATGTCTGTTGCTTGGTGTATGCGGTAAAGGCGGCATTGTACCGGTTTTCGTGCCGGCTGACCGCTGCGCCTTTTATGCATGTTGCGGGTACAATGACGGCACTGGATTCAAGATGACGGAGCTGGCGGATGTTTACAGGGATAGTGCAGGGCACGGCCGAACTGGTCGCACTGGAAGAAAAGACTGGTTTTCGTACGCATACCGTGCGCTTGCCGCAGGCGATGTTGCCGGGTTTGGCGCTGGGAGCCTCGGTTGCGCACAACGGCTGCTGCCTGACCGTGACCCGGGTGGAGGGCGATCGGGTCTCGTTCGACCTGATGCAGGAGACGCTGCGTCTGACCAATCTGGGTGCTTTGGCATTGGGTGAGTCGGTCAATGTAGAGCGTGCTGCGCGTTTTGGTGACGATATCGGCGGTCACGCCATGAGTGGCCACATCTTGTGCTGCGCCGAAGTGGTGGCGGTAGAGGAAACACCGAATAACCTGACCTTGCGCTTTAGCCTGCCGGAGGCGGCGCTCAAGTATGTATTTACCAAAGGCTATATCGGTATCGACGGCATCAGTCTGACCGTGGGTGAAGTCAAGGGGAACGAATTTGCCGTGCACCTGATTCCGGAAACGCTGAGCCGTACTATCATCGGCCAGCGCAAGGTGGGCGACCGGGTCAATATCGAAGTCGACCCGCAGACACAGGCTATTGTCGACACGGTCGAGCGGGTGCTTGCCAGCCGGAGTCTTGCATGAGCGCTCCGCTATTCGTGATGTCGTGGAGTGGCGGCAAAGACTCCTGCCTCGCCCTGTGGCGTACGCTGCAAAGCGGTGCCCGCCCGCTGGCCTTGCTTTCGATGCTCGACGAAACGGGTGAACGTAGCCGCTCGCACGGCATCAGCCCCGAAGTCCTGCAGGCTCAGGTCGAGGCGCTGGCGATTCCTCTGGTGACCGGTAGCGCCACCTGGGGGGAGTACGAGGCCGTGTTTGTCGCGCAGTTGCAAGCCTTGAAAGCACAAGGCGCCGAGATGGCGGTGTTTGGGGATATCGACTTGCAGCCGCACCGCGACTGGGAGGAAAAGGTCTGCGCTGCCGCAGGCTTGCAGGCGGTGTTGCCGCTATGGCAGGAGCAGAGGTTGGATCTGGTGCGTGAATTTGTCGATGCCGGCTTTGTCGCGACCATTGTGGTGATACGCAGCGACTTGATGGCCGCCGACTATCTGGGCAAGGTGCTGGATCATGCGCTGATTACGCGCATGCAGTCCGAAGGCATCGATCCGTGCGGCGAGGGCGGGGAGTTTCATACGCTGGTCACCGCGGGGCCGCTATTTGCCAAGGCCTTGCCTTTGCGGGAAAAAGTGCGACATCAGCATGATAAATATTCAATGCTTGAATTTGAGCTTTCCGATAGCATCTAATAACAAATAATCGAAACGCGGTGCGCGTGGTGCGGGCCGTCTGCAAGGGTAGAAGAAAATGCTTATTTCCCCCATTCAGGACATTATCGCCGACATCAAGGCTGGCAAAATGGTGGTGCTGGCTGATGCCGAAGACCGCGAGAACGAGGGCGATCTGGTGATGGCGGCCGAGCACGTTACGCCGGAAGCCATCAATTTCATGGCCAAGTTCGGCCGTGGCCTGATCTGCCTGACCCTGAGCGAAGCACGCTGCCAGCAACTCGAACTGCCGCTGATGGTCAGCAAAAATGGCGCTCCCTTGGGTACCAATTTTACGGTGTCCATCGAAGCGGCGCGCGGCGTGACCACCGGCATCTCGGCCGCGGATCGTGCACGCACGGTGCAGGCGGCTGTGGCGCGCGGCGCGGCGCCGTCCGATCTGGTGCAGCCCGGCCATATCTTCCCGCTTAAGGCCGTGAATGGGGGGGTGCTGGCGCGTGCCGGTCACACCGAGGCTGGTTGCGATCTGTCGGCGCTGGCTGGCCTTGAGCCCGCCTCGGTGATCTGCGAGATCATGAACGACGACGGCACCATGGCGCGCATGCCCGAATTGTTGGCCTTTGCCGCCGAGCATGGCCTGAAAGTGGGCACCATTGCCGATCTGATCAGCTACCGCAGCCGCACCGAGAGCCTGGTCGAGCGCGTGGGCGAGCGCGAGATCGTTACGCCGTTTGGCGAGTTTGCCATGCATGTGTTCCGCGACATCAGCAATGGCGACACCCATCTGGCGCTGGTCAAGGGCGACATCCGCAGTGACGAAGAAGCGCTGGTGCGCGTGCACGAGCCTTTCTCAGTGATGGATATTCTCGATCCGCTGACCAGTCCGCACAGCTGGACGGTGCCATTTGCGCTGGAAATGATGGAAGAAGAAGGGCGGGGCGTGATGATACTCTTGCACCGCAATGAAGACGGCGGCGAACTGCTGGCGCGTGCCTTGCCGGTTGCCGGTGAAAAAACGCCGCGCGCCAACTGGGACAGCAAGACCTTCGGCATCGGCGCACAAATGCTCAAGGCGGTCGGTGTGGGTAAAATGTGCCTGCTGGCGTCCCCGGTTAATCTGCCATCGATGGTCGGTTTCGATCTGGAAGTGACCGGATTCCGTCAACCTAAACACCTGACCGTAGAAATCGGTTAAAATCGCGCCCTTCCCGCGCAAAGCCCACCCATTACGGAGATCTGCCATGCTGGACACCATCACTCGCATCGAACCTAATCTTGAGGGCAAGGAACTGAAGATAGGCGTCGTGATGAGCCGTTTTAATCCGGATGTCTGTCATGGCCTGCGCGACGCGTGCCTGTCCGAACTGGGCTTGCTGGGCGTAGCGCCTGGCGATGTGCTGTATACCAGTGTGCCCGGCGCGCTGGAGATTCCGCTGGTACTGCAAACCATGGCAAAAAGCGGCCGCTTTGACGCGCTGATTGCGCTGGGTGCGGTGATACGCGGGGAAACCTACCATTTCGAGCTCGGGTCCAACGAGTCCGGAGCCGCCGTGACACGTGTTGGCCTTGATGCCGGCGTGCCAGTTGCCAATGCCGTTCTTACGACCGAAACCGACGAGCAGGCTGAAGTGCGCATGATAGAAAAAGGCCGCGATGCTGCTCGCGTGGCCGTGGAAATGGCCAATCTACAAAAAGCCTTGCGCGGCTGAATACCTGCCGCGCCCGTTCTTTACAAGGAATAACCGATGAAAACCGCCCGCCGCCGCGCCCGCGAATTTGCCGTTCAGGGCATTTACGAGTGGCATCTGAATCAGGAAAGCCCGGCTTCCCTGATTGAAAAGCATTTGCGCGAGAATGATTACTTCGTCAAGGCTGACGAAGCGCTGTTCCGCACCTTGTTGTACGGTGTAGTCAAAGATGCCAAGGAACTGGGCATTCTGGTCGACCGCTTTCACGAGCGCAGTGCCGAAGAAGTGAGCCCGGTCGAGCGCTCTGTGCTGCTGATGGCCGCGCTGGAGCTGACCCAGCATCCGGAAACGCCTTATCCTGTGATCATTAACGAAGCGATCGAAATCACCAAGACCTTTGGTGGCACCGATGGTCACAAGTTTGTCAATGGTGTACTGGACAATCTGGCCGCCGAAGTGCGCGCCGACGAGGTCGCCAGCCAGAAGTCGCGCCGCCGCGCCGACTAAGCAATCAGGCCTGCCTGACTGACACCCGCTGCGGCGGGTGTTTTTGCGTCTGCTAGTGGCAGGAGGGATATATGAACGAATTCGAATTGATACGCCGCCATTTTACCCGCGCAACACCTCAGGCCGTGCTGGGCGTGGGCGACGATGCCGCCATTATCCAGGTGACGCCCGGTTGTGCTTTGCATGTCTCGGTCGATATGCTGGTGCAGGGGCGGCACTTCTTTGCCGATGTTGATCCGGTAAGCCTGGGGCACAAGGCGCTGGCGGTGAATCTGTCCGATATGGCGGCCATGGGCGCCGCGCCGCGCTGGGCATTGCTGGCGCTGGCCTTGCCGCAAGTCGATGAGGCATGGGCGGCCGGCTTTGCCCG
>NZ_RJTZ01000210.1:0-2726 GCF_024343515.1 Aquitalea sp. S1-19
TACCGCCCATATTGGGGCCGGTAATCAGCAACAGCTTGCGGGCATCCGACAGGCAGATGTCGTTGGCAATAAAGCGTTCGACGCCGGCTTCCACCACCGGATGGCGGCCTTCAATAATCTCCAGCCGGTTGTTGCCGACAAATTCGGGGGCGACGTAATTGCAGGTTTCGCTGCGCTCGGCAAAGTTGGCCAGCACATCCAGCGTGGCGACTGCTTGCGCCGTCTGCTGTAGCGCGCCGACATGCGGAATCAGTGCATCGAGCAGTGCTTCGTATAACTGCTTTTCCAGCGCCAGCGACTTGTCCTGTGCCGACAGTGCTTTGTCTTCGAATTCTTTCAGTTCCGGCGTGATATAGCGCTCGGCGTTTTTCAGTGTCTGGCGGCGGCGATAGTCGTCCGGCACCTTGTCCGACTGGGCGCGTGACACTTCAATGTAAAAGCCGTGCACCCGGTTGAATTCGACCTTGAGCGTGCTGATGCCCGTGCGCTCGCGTTCGCGTGCTTCCAGTTGCAGCAGGAATTCGCCGCAGTTGGTCTGGATGTCGCGTAGCTCGTCCAGATCGGCCGAATAGCCGTGGTTGATCACGCCGCCGTCGCGCAGCAAGGTCGATGGTTCGGGCAAAATAGCCGCCCGCAGCAGCGCCTCGGCCGGGGCGTTTTTCGGCAGGTGGCTGGCCAGCGTGTTCAGCAGTGTGCTGTTCAGGTTGGCGGCCTGATGGCGGGCGTCTTTCAGGCTGGCGAGCGAGTCGCGCAGCGAGGACAAGTCGCGCGGGCGGGCGCTGCGCAAGGCGATGCGGGCAGTAATGCGCTCGATGTCGGCTACGCCGGACAGGGTATCGCGCAGCGTCTGATGCTGGGAGGCGAGGGAGGCTACCGCATCCAGCCGTTCGCGCAGGCGGGCATGGTTGCGTAGCGGATGATGCAGCCAGTGGCGCAACAGGCGGCTGCCCATGCTGGTGCTGCAATGGTCAAGCAAGGAGGCCAGTGTCGGGCTGGCTTCGCCGCGCAGGGTTTCGGTCAGTTCCAGATTGCGCCGGGTGGCGGCATCCATGCGCACCAGTTCGCGGGTGTCTTCCACGCTCAGGCTGGCGATATGGGCCAGATGCGCACCCTGGGTCTGTTTGGCGTATTCGAGCAGGGCACCGGCCGCGCCGACGGCTACCGGGCTGTTTTCTGCGCCGAAACCGGCCAGATCGCGCGTGCCGAAATGGCGGGTCAGGGTGAGCTGGCCCGATTCGCTGTCAAACTGCCAGGATGGCAGTTTCTTGCGCGGAATGGCCAGCGTGTCCAAGAGGGCAATGGCGTTATCGTCGGGCAGCAAAAGCTCGGACGGGCGCAGGCGCTCAAGCTCGCTCATCACCTCGTCGACCGGCACCTGCATGATGCGGAATTCGCCGCTGGACAGCGACAGCCAGGCCATGCCCAGCACGCCCTTGATGCTGTTAAGCGCCAGCACCAGATTGTCGCGCTTGTCGTCCAGCAGCGCAGCATCGGTCAGCGTGCCCGGGGTGACGATGCGCATGACTTTGCGTTCGACCGGGCCTTTGCTGGTCGCCGGGTCGCCGATCTGTTCGACGATGGCGACCGACTCGCCCAGCTTGACCAGACGCGCGAGATAGCCTTCGGCGGCATGATAGGGTACACCGGCCATCTTGATCGGAGTGCCGGCCGAGGCGCCGCGCGTGGTCAGCGTGATATCCAGCAGGCGCGACGCAAATTTTCGCATCAAGATCGGACAAACGAAGACGCTAAGCGACGTCTATACGCTGTACGTGAAAGATAAGCATGCGCTAACGCTTGCAACGCGACAGACGTATGACAAGAACTATCGTGCACTGGCACGCTATCACGAACGCGATATGAGTCTTGTAAGCGCTGTCGAGTGGAAAGACCTGTTGCTTGAAATCAAGCATAAAAGTGGAGAGACCACCGCGCACCAAACGATGATTTTCTTGAGTACTCTTTATAAGTATGCGCGGAACATGGAATACGTAAGCACATCGCCAATTTCCAAGATTTCGGCAACGAATCTCTTTAAAAAGCCGTCGCCGCGCAGGAAAAAGCTATCTATTGAGAATCTGCCAGGTTTTATTGCTCATGCTCAAACACTCCATCCGCTTCTGCGCGATTTTCTGATGATTGCCCTGTTGCAGGGTTGGCGTAAGTCGATCATTGCAAATATGCGGTGGGATCGCGTTGATTTCGCTAATCGTACGTACCACATACAGCCAGAAGACGTCGGTAACAAGAACCACGGTACGTATGACATGCCCATCTGCGACTGGGTTTGGGGCAACATCATTGAGCCGCGCAGCAAGACACGTGCACCAGATGCTGTATGGATTTTGCCGAGCCATAAGCACCAAGGAAAACCCACGTCAAGCCCCGAAGACGCCCTGAAAAAGATTTCGGAGTCTATCGGGGGAGTTGAAGTTTGTTGCCATATCTTGCGTAAAACGTTCGCAACGTTCGCCGATTTTAAGTTAAAAGATATGCGTTTGTTGCAATATCTGATGATGCACAGTGTCGCTATTGAATATAAAGTAACAGATAGTTATATCGTGAGTGACCGAGCGGATAATTTGTACAAGCGAACGCAGTTGAATATTGTTGCTGAATTCATGCTCAACTTGGATAACTAAGTAAAGTTTTCCGAACCTGACATGTGCCCCTGGCCCCGGCCGGGGCGCGTGGCAGCCGGTTTTTGTGCCGTGATCGCGCTGATA
>NZ_RJTZ01000211.1:0-2711 GCF_024343515.1 Aquitalea sp. S1-19
CCGGCGTGCAGCTGCGCACCGTTGCCAGCGAGCGCGGGGTGATGGACCCGGCTGAAATCGCCAGGCGTATCCGCGTCGGCAGCGATATCCACTGGCCGAAAACCGGCAAGTGATTCTGGGGGATGACTGCCATATTGTCTGGCACGAAACCGGCGGCGCGGCGGTGATTGCCGGCGTGCAGCTGCGCACCGTTGCCAGCGAGCGCGGGGTGATGGACCCGGCTGAAATCGCCAGGCGTATCCGCGTCGGCAGCGATATCCACTGGCCGAAAACCGGCCTGATCTGCGTGGAAAATGCCCATTCCAGCGGGCGCGTGGTGCCGCTGGCAGTGATGGCGGAAACCGCCGCCATCGCCCGCCGCCATGGCGTACCGGCAGCGATATCCACTGGCCGAAAACCGGCCTGATCTGCGTGGAAAATGCCCATTCCAGCGGGCGCGTGGTGCCGCTGGCAGTGATGGCGGAAACCGCCGCCATCGCCCGCCGCCATGGCGTACCGGTGCATCTGGACGGGGCACGGGTGTTTAATGCCGCCACCTATCTGGGCTGCGACGTGAAAGACATCACGCAGCACGCTGATACGGTGATGTGCTGCTTGTCCAAGGGGCTGGCCTCCCCGGTGGGCTCTATTGTGGCCGGCAGTGCCGACTTTATCGCGCGCGCACGGCGCAACCGCAAGCTGATGGGCGGCGGCATGCGTCAGGCTGGCGTGATCGCCGCACCGGGCATTGTCGCCTTGCGCGAGATGACGGGACGGCTGGCCGAAGACCACGCCAACGCGCGTGTGCTGGCCGAACGTCTGGCGGCGATAGATGGCATCAGTCTTAATCTCGACGATGTGCACATCAATATGGTGTGGTTTGCGCTGGCACCGGCTATCAAAGTGGATGGCCTGATGGCGGCCTTGGCGGCTGCCGGCATCAAGGCCAATCCGCCGGAAGACGGGCAGATGCGCATCGTCACCCACTGGCAGGTTAACGCCGCCGATATCGCACGCATTGCCGACGTGATCGCCGCCTATGTGACGGGCGGGCAATGAGCCCGGAACTGGGTGGCATGCTGTTCGGTGCCGGCTTTGTCGCCGGTGCGCTGAACGCGGTAGCCGGCGGCGGCACGCTGATTACCTTTCCGGCTTTGGTCGCTGCCGGCCTGCCGCCCATTGTTGCCAATGCCACCAGTTCGGTCGCGCAGTGGCCGGGTTATGTCGCGTCCAGCCTGGCCATGCGACGCGAACTGCGTGGTCAGCAGGGCCTGCTGCCACTGGCCATCGCCAGCGTGGCCGGGGGCATCGGCGGCGGCTATCTGGTGAGCGTGGTGTCCAATGCCTTTTTTATGACGCTGGTGCCGTGGCTGATCCTGCTGGCGACCCTGCTGTTCTGGCAGGGCAAGCGGCTGACGGCATTCACCGGCGCGCGGGCCTGGCCGCTGCCGTTGCTGGTGGCCGCACAGTCTGCCATTGCGGTGTATGGCGGTTTTTTCGGCGGCGGCATGGGGGTGATGATGCTGGCGCTGTTCGCGCTGGCGTTGCCGGACAGCCTGCTGCGGCAGGGTGCGCTGAAAAACGGCCTGTCGGTGCTGATTGCAGGTGGCGGCGTGCTGGCCTTCATGCTCGCCGGTCTGGTGGACTGGGTGTATGGCGGGGTGATGCTGCTGGGCACGGTGGCCGGCGGCATCGGCGGCGTGCATCTGGCACGGCGCATTCCGCAAGCCTGGCTTAAGGGCTTTGTGGTGACGCTGGGTCTGGTGCTCAGCGCGGTGTTTTTCTGGCGCTAGTCAGGTCGCCGCCAGCCGGCGGCGTTCGCGCAGGGCGCCGGACGCGCCGAGTATTGGAGGTCGTGACCTGAGATGCTGGCCCTGGTGGCTTTCCGCTGGCGCACTTGTCGTTCGGCTTGATGGGACGCCGGGTTCCGGCCATTTTCTTGTCCGCATGGCCTGTTTTAAAACGCGTGTCCCGCTTTTGCTTTTGCCGCAATACATGGCTATGACTCTATTTTCTTGTTCTAGAGCATGTCATGCCCCGTCCTGTCTCTCAAACGGCTGACCCTGTCTGTTTTTCCGAGGAGTGTGTCCGTATTGCCCGGCGCCGGCAGCGTTTTGGCCGCGCAGCGGATGGTCCGAAACTGGCGCTGGCCTTATCCGGCGGCGGGATACGCAGTGCGACCTTCTCGTTGGGGGTGATGCAGGCGCTGGCCAAGGCGCGGCTGGAGGATGCATCTGTGCCGGCAACAGGCTCGGACAGGGATAGCCTGCAGGGCGAGGGATCATGGCTGGCGCGCTTCGATTATTTGTCTACCGTCAGTGGAGGTGGCTATCTTGGCGCTTTTTTCTGCAGCCTGTTTGTTCCGGGACGGTTTCGCCAGGAGACTACGCCCGAGAGCGCGGCGGCTGATGCCTATGCAGTGATGCGGGTCGAGCCGCCGCCCCGGTTCAGTACCAGCCGGCGTACCCGGACGATGGCCCGGCAAGGCGATGCCTTGGCCGGGCGGTCGATGCCGCTGGCCTGGTTGCGCGAAAACGGCCGCTATCTATTGCCTACCGGTGCCGGGGATACGGCTTATGCCCTGGCGCTGTTTATTCGCAATATTTTGTCCGTGCATGGGGTGCTGGGCACGCTGGCCGTACTGTTGCTGGGGTTGCTGGCCTGGTCCGAGTCCGGGCTGGCAGCATGGGCAGGGCTGGACATGGGGCTGCGTGCAGCTTTGGCATCGGGCA
>NZ_RJTZ01000212.1:0-2702 GCF_024343515.1 Aquitalea sp. S1-19
GGCCGCCGCCGTGAAAGGGCAGTGTTCTAACCGCTAAACTATAGGGACTTTGGTGCACCCGGAGCGATTCGAACGCCCGACCCTTTGGTTCGTAGCCAAATACTCTATCCAACTGAGCTACGGGTGCAGTAGCTGGCGGAGAAAGAGGGATTCGAACCCTCGATACAGGTTTTGCCCGTATGCACCCTTAGCAGGGGTGTGCCTTCGACCACTCGGCCATTTCTCCGTCAAGCGAGTCGCCATATTAATGAACGACCGCTTTACTGTCAAGCGTTATCAAGCAGAAATTTTCTGATTGAGGCCAAAAGCCTTATGTAATACACGAACAGCCAGTTCTAGGTACTTTTCATCAACCAGAACCGACACCTTGATTTCGGAGGTCGAGATCAGCTGGATATTGATACCCTCTTCCGCCAGTGTGCGGAACATAGTGGAGGCAATGCCGCAATGCGAGCGCATGCCGACACCAACGATGGAGATCTTGGCGACCTTGTCGTCACCCTCCACCTTGGCTGCGCCAATATGGGTCTGCACATCGCGCAGGATGGACAGCGCCTTGTTGTACTCGCCACGCGGCACGGTAAACGAGAAGTCAGTCGCGCCATGGTCGCCCACATTCTGGATGATCATGTCCACTTCGATATTGGCGTCGGCCACCGGCCCCAGAATCTGGTAGGCGATACCGGGACGATCCGGCACACCCTTGACGTTGATACGCGCTTCATTGCGATCAAATGCGATACCCGCTACAACGGCCTGTTCCATGCTTTCATCTTCCTCAAACGTAATCAGCGTACCCTCGCCCTCTTCCTCGAAGCTGGAGAGCACGCGCAGCCTTACCTTGTACTTGCCGGCGAATTCCACCGAACGGATCTGCAATACCTTGGAGCCCAGACTGGCCAGCTCGATCATTTCTTCGAAGGTAATGGTTTTCAGACGACGCGCTTCCGGCTCTACCCGCGGGTCGGTGGTGTACACGCCATCCACGTCGGTATAGATCTGGCACTCGTCGGCCTTGAGTGCCGCTGCCAACGCCACGGCCGAGGTGTCCGAGCCGCCGCGCCCCAGCGTCGTAATCGCGCCGTTTTCGTCCACGCCCTGAAAACCGGCCACAATCACTACACGACCGGCATCCAGATCGGCGCGCATGGCTTCGTCGTCGATAGACGAAATACGTGCTTTGCCATGTGCGCTGTCGGTCGTCAGTTTCACCTGCCAGCCGCAATAGCTCTTGGCTTCCAGCCCGATTTCCTGCAAGGCCATGGCCAGCAAGCCGATGGTAACCTGTTCGCCGGTAGACACGATCACATCGAGTTCACGCGGGTTGGGCGTTTCCTGAATTTCCTTGGCCAAGGCTATCAGCCGGTTGGTTTCGCCACTCATGGCAGACAAAACTACAACCAGACTATGCCCCTGGGCCTTCCACTTGGCGATACGCCTGGCAACATTCTTGATACGCTCGGTCGAGCCCACCGAAGTGCCGCCATACTTTTGTACGATGAGAGCCATGCTGAATTGATCTTGGGGTTGAATATCGAGCCTTGATTCTGTCCATAGATCACACGCAAATGCAATACCAAATGCATGGTAAATACAGAAAAATTGCGCAGTGCAATACTGCGACGGACAACTTAAGACTGTATTCGGCAGCCGTGGCTGTAAATATTAGCCCGCCCGGGACGGGCAAAGCCGATCAGGGTCAAACCATAGGCCTGCGCCATCCTGACCGCCAGTTCGGTGGGCGCCGACATGGCCAGCAAAATCTCCACCCGGCTACTGACCGCCTTCTCGACCATTTCATAACTGGCACGACTGGTAACCAGTGCCGCGCCCGCCGTCACTGCACGACGCGCCCGCCAACCCAGCAGCTTATCCAGCGCCACATGCCGGCCGACATCCTCGCGCACCGCCTGCAAAGCGCCATCCGTATCCAGCCAGGCAGCGGCGTGGGTGGCGCCGGTCAGCTGCCCCAGTTTTTGCTCGGCGCGCAAAGCGCAGACAGCAGCATCCAGCGCCGACACTGTCAGCGTCTGACTGAACGGCAATACGGCTTGCTTGATAAAGACGGCATCCAGCTCGTCCACCCCGCACAAGCCGCAACCGGTACGCCCCGCCATCTGGCGGCGCCGGGCTTTGAGCGCGGAAAAACAGGCGCTGGCCAGCTCGATATGGACTTCAAAGCCGCGGCACCCCTCTTTCACCTCGATATCGTAAAGCTCGGCCACGCTCGTCGCGATGCCTTCGGCCAGACTGAAGCCCAGCGCAAAATCTTCCAGATACTCTGGAGTCGCCATCATCACCGCATGCGAGATGCCGTTGTACACCAGCGCCACCGGCACTTCGCACGCTAGCTGGTCTTCGCGTACATCCAGACCGGGCAAAGCCTGCAAACAGACTGTGCTCGACGTCTTAGCCAGCGGAAAAATCCCATCTTCAAGGGGTTTGAGCGGAAGCCCAATGACTGTCATAATAACCGCACACGCATAGTGTTTATAAAGACCACAATTATCCAATAAAAATATCAACAAGTTTCAATTTCTCTACCCTGGAGTCAACCCATGCAAGTCAGCAGACGACAGTTTTTTAAACTGTGCGGCGGCAGCATGGCAGGCACCACGATCGCGGCTCTCGGCTTCACGCCGGGTGTAGCCATGGCCGACGTCAGAAGCTACAAGCTTCTGCGTGCCAGCGAAACGCGGAAC
>NZ_RJTZ01000213.1:0-2692 GCF_024343515.1 Aquitalea sp. S1-19
TCCTGCGGATGGCGCTCGTCGGTGACTCGCTGGTAGTACTGCAGGTAGTTTTCCAGTTGCAGTTCATGTAGCCGCTTTTGCAGGCGGCCCATCACCAGCGGCCGCTTGCTGTCGGCCAGATGGACGCCGGCAACACGGTAGATCAGTTGGCGCAGCAGGGTGAACTCCTGTTCGGAGAGCGCGATTTCAGGCATTAGAACAACTCGACGCGGGGTGTTTGGGGGCCGTTTTGCACCTGGCGCAGCGACTCGGCGTAGGCCTGTTCTTCGCGTTTGAGTGCCTGGGCCTGAACGGCACCGACCCCCGCGCGCCGGCACCAGGCATCTCCGGTCGCGGGGACCAGCAGCACCTTGCGCGACCAGGGGCCTAGAAAATCGGAGGCCAGTAGTGGGATGCGCTCGCGCGCGAGCCAGGTCTGGGTGAAGTCGGCGTTGCGCTTGCCAATGGAGAGCACGCCAGGCGGGGTGCTGTCGATTACATTGCCGCCGCCGAAAGCCTTGGCATGGATGCGGTGGCGGGCCGCACCCAGCTTGAGCATGGCATTGAGCAGAGCTTCCATGCAGGCATCGCCGGCCAGCAGCATGTCCTCGTCGGCATGGCGGCTGTTGCGCATCTGCGGCAGCATGAAATGATTCATGCCGGCCAGCGGCAGGCCGGTATCGATCAGACAGACCGCGACGCAGGAACCCAGCAGGGTGGCAATCGGGCGCTGCCGCTCTACTGCCCACTCGCCGGGGCGGATATTGAGTGCAAGGCGCTCAATCTCGCGCGGCGGCAGGGCCGCGTAGTCGCTCATGGCGGGGTCAGGCATCAGCCGGCAGCACGTCGGCAACCTGTGCCAGCATCGAGATTTCCTCGACTGACAGTACGCGTAACACCTCAAGGATGATCACGAACTTGCCGTTCACCTTGCCCATGCCCTGGATAAAATCGGTGCGGATGCGGGCGCCGAAGGACGGGGCCGGCTCGATCTCGGCCGGCGCGATCTCCAGCACTTCCAGCACCGCATCGACCATCACGCCGATATCCTGGCGCTGGTCCCCCTCCTGCAGTTCGATGATGACGATGCAGGTGCGCCGCGAAACCTCGGTCGCATGGTCGCCGAAGCGGCAGGAGAGGTCGATCACCGGCACCACGCTGCCGCGCAGGTTGATCACCCCGCGGATAAAGCCGGGCATCATCGGGATTTCGGTGACCGTGCCGTACTCAATGATTTCCTTCACATTGAGGATGGCGACGGCGAACACTTCGCCGCGCAGGGTGAAGGTCAGGTACTGCTGGGGCGTGCTCGCATGCGGCGTCAGCTTGCTGGCGGGTCGCTGTGGCGTCTGGGCTGCGGATTCCATCGCGCTCCCCTTCAGAATTTTTCGAAGTCGGCTTCATCGAAGACAGCCGTCACGTTGCTTCTGGCCGCGAGCGTGCGGCTGCTTGCCACCGGGGCCGGCGCGCGCCGCTTCGATGGCGGCGTTCAGTGCCAGCAGGTTGGTCTGGTAGGCGATGTCATCGATAATGCCGATCTTGTCGGCGATCGAGCTCATCGCCTCGACCGTCTTGCCGACCGCGCTGCCGCCTTCGCCTGCTTCACGTGCCGCCTTGGACGCCATATTGTCGGTGACGCGGGCGTTCTCGGTGTTCTGTGCGACCGAGGCGGTCATCTGCTCCAGGCTGGCGGTGGTCTCTTCGACCGATGCGGCCTGCTCGGAGGACGACTGCGACAGCGACTGGGCGGTGGCGGAAACCTGGCCTGCTGCATTGGACAGCGCATCGGCCGCCGTGGTGATCTGGGCGATGGTGTCGGACAGCTTGGCGATCGTGTTGTTGATGGCAGCTGCCAGCGCGGCAAAGTCGCCCTGGTACTGCGTGGTGATGGACTGCGTCATGTCGCCCTGTTCCATTGCGGCCATCACTCGCTGTACGTCGCGAATCGGCGACACCACGGCGTCGAGGGTGTCGTTGACGCCAGTGACAATGCTGCGGAAGTCGCCCTGGTGCATGCTGGCATCGGCACGGGTGTCGAGCTTGCCTGCGACCGCCGACTCGGACAGCTGTCGGGCATCGGCAATCAGGCGGTTGACTGCCTCAATACAGGTATTCAGGTTGTTTTTCAGCAGGTTGAAGTCGCCATTGTAACTGTCGCTGATCTTGGCTGGGATGTCGCCACGGGCGATGCGCGCGACGTAGTCGGCGGCAACTTGCAGCGGGCCGATCACCGCATCCAGGGTGTCGTTGACGCCGCTGACGATGGACTTGAATTCGCCCTGATGCTTGCCGGCCTCGGCGCGGGTGTCCAGTCGGCCTTCGACGGCGGCCAGGCTCAGCAGGCGGGTGTCCGCCGCCATGGCCTGCACCGAGGTCTGGACGGCACCGACCGCGCGCACCATTTCACCCACTTCGTCGCGGTGCTGGTTCTCCAGTGTGAAGCCGAAGTCACCGGCGGCCATCTTCTTCGCGGCGCCGACGGCCTCGCCCAGCGGACGGGTGATGCTGCGTGTGATCAAGAAACCGATCAGCAGGGTCAGGGTGACCGCGATGCCGCCTAGCGCGATCAGCAGCAGCTGCGTCTGCTGTGACAGTTCTGCTGCTGCCTCGCCGGACTCATTCATCAGCTTTATCTGGTAGTCGATCAGCTCGTTCACCGCGCCGATATAGGCGGTTTGGGTGCTGCGCAGGTTTCCTTGCAGCAGCGCGGCCG
>NZ_RJTZ01000214.1:0-2689 GCF_024343515.1 Aquitalea sp. S1-19
TTTTCAGCAGGACATGACCAGCCTTAGTGTTGCAGGATCTTGGACAGGAACTGCTGGGCGCGCTCGGAACGAGGCGTGCCGAAGAAGTCATCCTTGCTGCAATCCTCGACAATATGACCACGATCCATAAAGATCACGCGATCCGCCACACGGCGGGCAAAGCCCATCTCGTGGGTCACGCACATCATGGTCATGCCTTCTTTTGCCAGTTCGGTCATCACGTCCAGCACTTCGTTGATCATCTCGGGGTCGAGTGCCGAGGTCGGCTCGTCAAACAGCATGCAAATCGGATCCATCGCCAATGCACGGGCAATGGCGACACGCTGCTGCTGACCGCCGGACAACTGGCCGGGATGCTTGTGCGCATGCGCTTTCAAACCTACACGCTCCAGCAACTTGATTCCCTTGGCTTCGGCTTCCTCTTTCGAGCGTCCCAATACCTTGGTCTGGGCAATAGCCAGGTTTTCCACGATGGTCAGATGCGGAAACAATTCAAAGTGCTGGAAGACCATGCCAACCCGGCTGCGCAGCTTGGGCAAATTGGTCTTGGGGTCACCGACCGAAATGCCGTCAACGATGATGTCGCCCTTCTGGAACGGCTCCAGTGCATTCACGCACTTGATCAGCGTGGATTTGCCCGAACCGGACGGGCCGCATACCACCACCACTTCACCTTTGCTTACGCTGGTGCTGCAATCGGTCAGCACCTGAAAATCACCATACCACTTGTTGACGTTATTGATGGAAATCATCGAACTCATACAGCCAACCTCTTTTGCAAATGTTTGACGCCGCGCGAAGCAGCAAAGCTCACCACGAAATAGATCAGACCGGCAAACAGCAGGAACTCGTGCGGCAGACCGAGAATATCACCACGCGAACGGGCACTGCTGAGGAAATCCATCAGGCCGACGGCATAGACCAGCGAAGTGTCCTGAAACAGGATGATGGACTGCTGCAACAGCAATGGCATCATCTTGCGGAAGGCCTGCGGCAGGACCACCAGACGCATGGCCTGACCATAAGTCATACCCAGCGCGTAAGCGGCATTGACCTGGCCTTTGGCAATGGACTGGATGCCGGCACGCACGATCTCGCAATAGTAGGCAGCTTCAAACATCATGAAGGCCACCAGACACGAGGTGAAGGCGCCGACGGCGACAAACTCGCCGGTTATCCAGTTCAGCAGCATAGGTACCGCAAGATAGAACCAGATGATGACCAGCAGCAAAGGCACCGAGCGGAAAATATTGACGTAGGCCTTGGCCAGCCCCGACAGTACCGGGTTGCTGGACAGACGCAGCAGCGCCAGCACCGTGCCTAGCACCACACCGCCCACCACGGCCATCACCATCAGTTTCAAGGTCAGCCACATGCCGTCCATCAAGTCGGGCAGGGCAGGGATAATCTGGGAAAAGTCCATTATTTGCCTCCCTCAACCATCAGGCCGGGAATACGTACACGCTTCTCGACGATGCTCATCACTTTCATAATGCTCATATTCAGCGTGAAGTAGATCAGCGTCGCCAGCGTAAACGCCTCGAAGATATTGGCCGAAAATTCAGCCGTCTGCTTGGCTTGTGCCAGGATCTCCATCAGGCCGATCAGCGAGGCAACCGACGAGTTCTTGAACACGTTCAGAAACTCTGAGGTCAACGGCGGAATCACCACGCGGAAAGCCTGCGGCAGCAGCACATAACGGTAGCTCTGCGCCACGGTAAAGCCCACCGCTTGCGCAGCATTGCTTTGTCCCTTGGGCAGCGCCTGAATACCGGTGCGCACCTGCTCGCACACGCGTGCGGCGGTAAACAAACCCAGACAGATTACCACCGAGATATAAGCGGATACTGCCGGATTCAGGTCCTGCTTGAACCAAATCTGTACCGACTCTGGCAGATAGTCCGGTACGACGAAATACCAGATAAACAGCTGCACCAAGAGCGGTACATTACGGAACAGCTCGACATAGCAGGTGGCGATGCCGGACAACCACTTGTTGGGCAAGGTGCGCATCACACCCAACAGCCCACCCAGCAGCAGCGCAACCAGCCATGCCGCCAGCGCCAAGGCCAGCGTCCAGCCCAGACCCGTGATATACCAGTCGAGGTAAATCTCGTTACCGATTCCGGTGGACTTGAAGAAGATGTTCCAGTCCCAGTTGTAATTCATGAACGACTCCATTAAATAAAGGGGGCCGCTGCCCCCCTTGTATTACCGCATTGCTTGTACGACAGGAATCAGCTTGCCGCCGGCTTATCCGAAGGCTTGGCGATCAATGCCTTAAACTCCGGCGACATTGGGAAACCAAGATTCAGATTCTTCGGCGGAATCGGCCGCATGAACCACTTGTCGTAGATCGCATTGATCTGCCCCGACTTGTAGGTATTCACGATAGCCTTGTCCACCAATGCCTTGAATGGCGCATCACCCTTGCGCATCATGCAGCCGTAAATCTCGCTCGACTGCGGTTTGCCCACTACCACCCACTCTGCCGGATTGCGCGCCTTGGCACGCTCGCCGTAGAGCATGGCATCGTCGGTCATGAAAGCCGCAACCCGACCAGACTCCAGCATCAGGAACGACTCGCCATTATCCTTGGCCGCCACGATATTCATGCCGAGCTTCTGGTTGGCATTCATGATCCGCATCAAACGCTCGCCCGTCGTTCCGGCAGAGACCACCACATTCT
>NZ_RJTZ01000215.1:0-2681 GCF_024343515.1 Aquitalea sp. S1-19
TCCCCGCGCGTACGCCCAATCAGGAAAGCTTCAGCACTATCATGCCCTTCCACCTGATAATCATGGCTTTCCAGCAGCCATAACAAAGAGTCACGAAAAGCATCATCATCGTCCACCACATGGATTTTCATGCTTCGCTCAGACATACAGACTCCGCTACCGGCAAGGTAATAGAAAACACGCTGCCCCCCTCCTTGGCTGCATCCAGCCGTAGTTGCCCCTGATGCATCTCGATAATGGAGCGGCAAATATTCAGACCCATTCCCATCCCATCAGGCTTGGTGGTAAAAAAAGCATCAAACAGCTGGCCGCGTATGGACTCGGGTACACCATGACCACGATCGCGGATGGCCAGCCTGATCTGTCTTGCATCCAGTTGATGCGTCGTAATCGTCAGCACCCGTTGCGGACGCTCCAGTTGCTGCATGGCTTCGATGCCATTTTTGATCAGATTGAGCAGAACCTGCTCGATCAGGATGGGATCAACCCACACGGCAGGCAGATCGGCTGCCAGTTGCAACTCGATCACCGCCCCCAAGCGTCTGGCTTCGATATCGGCAATCGACAGCGTCGCCTCGATGATATCGGCCAGCAGACAAGGACGGCGATCCGGCTCACTCTGTTTGACGAATTCGCGCACGCGGCGCACCACCTTGCCGGCGCGTTCCGCCTGCTCGGTAATCTTCTGCATCACAGGCAACAGTGCCTCGGCAGAACTCTTGCCCTGACGAATACGGGCGACACAGCCAGCCTGATAGTTGGCAATCGCGGCCAAGGGCTGATTCAGCTCATGCGCCAGGGTAGAGGCCATTTCTCCCATGGTCACCAGACGGCTGGTCGCCTGCATCTGGATCAACTGGGACTGATAGCGCTGCTCTGCCTCACGCTGGGCTGTAATATCATCCAGCAAGATCATTTCGGCATCGCAGCCATTCACCCAGCGCACAATACGCCGACGCACGGCCAGACAGCGCGTGCCCCCCTCTGTGCCCCACTGCAGCTCAAAATCAAAATCGCCCTGCCTCTGAATCAAACGCCACAAAAAGACATCACAACAAGGCGCATCCGGCACCAGATTCCCAGCCATCTGCTCTGCATACAGTCTGTTGGAAAAATATAACTCGTGACTGGCCGCATCATGCACCGCCACTGCTACATTCAGGCCCTCTACCACGGTAACGAAGCGTTCATGCGCTGCCATCAGGCGTTGCCTGCTCTCTTGCTGCTCGCTGGCGTCAGTTAATGCCGCCATCCAGCCGTTGTGATTGCCGTACTCGTCAATCAATGGTGACATCAACAAGTGGCCATAAAACAACTCGCCGTTTTTGCGCTGGTAAACCTGTTCGTAACCATCCTCGTTGTAGGCGCCCTGCATCGCCTGAATGAGCGTCTCGTGACAACGCCGGCCTTCATCGCCAGCTAACCAGTAAGGGTAAGGCGGGGTGCAGCCCACCAGTTCATCGGCGGAATAGCCGGTAATACGGCAAAAAGCCGGATTGACATGCAAGATGCGCGCTTCCAAATCGATGGCGCGAACGCCGGCAGAAAGCGAGTCTTCCATCGCCTTGCGATAAGCCGACTCCTGCCTCAAGGCTGCTTCCACCTGCCGGATATGGCTAAGGTCTCGACCAGACATATACAGCAGTCCGCGATCCCGCAGCGGACTAATGACCCAACAGACCCAGCGCACACGGCCATCCGCGGCAAGCAGCCCGGTTTCAAGCAAAATATCCGGCTCGGTACCGTCCAGTATCCGCAATAACTTCTCGCGCACGGACTCGCGCGCCTCTTCCTGCAAATAACTCAACAAAGACGTCCCCACCAACTGCGCCTGGCTATAGCCCAATGCAGCAGAAAAGGCCGGATTGACATCCAGCAAAGTCATGTCCGCGCGCATCAGGCCCAACATTTCCTGGGACATCTGATAAACCATATTGCGATCATCCTCAGCTTCTATACGGCGCCCGATATGGCGCGACAACAGAATCAGGCTGATCAGTGTCAGCAAGGCCAAACCGCCAATCAAAGCCAGTTGAAATGTCAGGGCAGAAGAGAAAGGACTCCCCAAGGGATGGGCACGCAAAACCAAGCCGGTCCCCGGCAGAATCAGGCGGGCGGCAGAGCGGGCGTATTCCTGCGCGGGTGCGGCGCTACGCGCCAGCGTCACACCCGACTGGTCTTGCAAGGCCAGCTGATACTTTTCACTAAACCAGGCCGGCGGCACATGGCGCACAAAGGCCGTCGCATCAAACACCGCCATCACGGCACCGGCAAAGCGGTCTTGCCGCTGGATAGGCAACAACAAGGCAAACGCCCAGTTCTGATTGCTTAGCTTGTAGGGTCGACTGAAAACAGGGCGTGCGTTAAGCAATAAGGATGGCCATAAACCAGTCTGTTCCTTGCCCTTTAACCTTGGCAAAAACTGCTCGGGTAAAACGGCTCCAGCCAGCCAATTACCCTGCGCATCAAACTGGGTCAGTTGCACGATTTCCGGCGCATTGGCCATCAATTCAGCGGCCTGACGTTCAAAATCGGCGCGCTCCACCTCTTCATGGGTAATGGCGTAAACCAGCGTTGCCAACTGACTCACATCATCTTCCAGCCGCAACTGTATGGTCTGCTCGGCCCACTGCACATCGCGGACCAGTTCAACCTGACGCTGCTCGGCCTCGCGCACATCC
>NZ_RJTZ01000216.1:0-2681 GCF_024343515.1 Aquitalea sp. S1-19
CCGTAGGTAATCTCACCCAGCACCGGCTTGCAGTCGAGGCCGCCAACCTGCTGGAAGTAAGTGAACTGGGTCACTTCCATACCGTTCAGCCAGACCTCCCAACCCAGACCCCATGCACCCAGAGTCGGATTTTCCCAGTCGTCTTCGACAAAGCGGATGTCGTGGATGGTCGGATCGATGCCCAGTACCTTGAGCGAGCCCAGATACAGCTCCTGGATATTGTCAGGGCTAGGCTTCAACGCCACCTGGAACTGGTAGTAATGCTGCAGGCGGTTCGGGTTTTCACCATAGCGCCCATCCTTGGGACGGCGCGAAGGCTGGACATAGGCCGCGTTCCAAGGTTCGGGGCCGATTGCGCGCAGGCAGGTGGCCGGATGCGAAGTTCCGGCGCCCACCTCCATATCGAAGGGCTGCATAAGCACGCAGCCCTGCTGGCTCCAATAATTCTGCAGCGTAAGGATGATTTCCTGGAAGGTCAGCATGGCGTGTCAGTATGAAAGAATCAAACGTCGATTCTAACGGTTCAGGACGATGGGGAAAAGCAAACGGCAGGGAAGAAGCCCCTGCCGTGGTAGGAAAACCGCTTATTTACCCAATCAGGGCAGAGAAGGCGAAGCGCCAGCCAGTTGCAAGGCAAGCTTCTTACCCTTGTCCATGCAATCGGGCACCGATACGCCATCGAGAAAACTCGCACACACATGGATGCCGCGCGCAGCCAGACGCGCCGCCGCCTCACGAGCGGCCAGCACTTCCACGCTGCCCTGGGCGATTGCCTCGGGCCAGCGCACAATCACCTGCTCGCAAGCTTCGCCCGTGACGCCAAACACGTCCGCCAGTTCCTGATTCAGCCGTGCCAGCAACTCTTCATCGGCAAGGGCGGCATGTGCGGCATACTGCGCGCCGCCGACAAAGCTGGTAATCAGCATCTCGCCCTCGGCACAGCGCCCCGGATACAGCGCACCGGTCATCAAATGGCCGGCGGAAAAAGCGCCCTCTGCTGCCGGGTTCAAGCCGCCAAAGCCTTCTAGCGGGCGCATCACCTGCGTGCAGCGCAAACGCGTGACCACCACCGTCATCGGCGCATAGCGAATGGCCGCGAAAGCGGCCGCCGCCTCGGCGTCGACCTCCTCCAACAGGTGCGCCGCCCCGAAAGCGGGCAAGGCCAGCACCACCTGCTCGGCCAGATGGCTCTGCCCGCCGGCCTCGACTTGCCAGAGCGCACCACTTGGGCGCAAGGCCGTCACCGGGCAGCTCAAGCGTACATCCAGCGTACGCGCCAGCGCGCGCGGCAGGCTTTCCAAACCGCCAGAGAGCGAATAGGTATTACGGCGCTGCATGCCGCCCTTCAGTGCTTTGCGCAACATGCCGCCGCTGATCGAACCGGCCGTACGCTCGACCTCGGCCAGTACGCCCAGCGTTTCATCGATCAGCAACTGTTCGGGGTCACCGGCAAACACGCCGCCGACAAAGGGATTCACCGCCTTGGCCAGCACCTCGTCCCCCAGCCGGCGACGAAAAAAGCCGGCCACGGTTTCGGGGCGGGTGGCCGGACGGTTGCGCCGGAACGGCTCGCTCAGCATGCGCCACTTGGCACCCATACTGAAAAAGTCGCCAAACAGCAGCGCACCGGGCCCGCCAGGCAGACGGCGATAACGCCCCTGGCTTAGCACAAAGCGGTGGCGCGATTGCGCCGACGGATACTCGACCTGTAGCCCCAGCTTATCCAGCCACGCCAGATGCGCTTCGCCTGCCATCAGGGTATTGGGGCCGGCTTCAAACAGCGCACCGTTCTGGCCAAGGGTACGGATCTTGCCGCCCACCCGTTCGCCAGACTCGAATACGCGCACTGTCATGCCCTGCCCGGCCATAAACCAGGCCGCAGACAGCCCGGAGATACCGGCACCGACGACCGCCACGTGCAATGGCGAAAGGGGGAAAGTCTGCAGTGTATTGTCGTTCATTGTGTCAGCATGCCAGAAGATGGCATTTTGCCCGTTGATAAGCATCAAGGCCGGCGTCACGCGACACCGGCCTTGATGGATAAAGCCAGAAAAACGCTTATTGCCAGTCGAGAATGACCTTGCCACTCTGACCCGACAGCATGGCGGCGAAGCCCTGCTCGAAATCATCCACCTTGTAGTGGTGAGTAATGATAGGGGTGATATCGAGGCCGGACTGGATCAGCGCCACCATCTTGTACCAGGTCTCGAACATCTCGCGCCCGTAAATACCCTTGATCTCCAGACCCTTGAAGATCACCTGATTCCAGTCAATGGCGGTGTCGGCAGGCGGAATGCCCAGCAGCGCGATCTTGCCGCCGTTGTTCATCACTTCCAGCATCTGGCGGAAGGCATGCGGGTTGCCGGACATCTCGAGGCCGACATCGAAGCCCTCGCACATATGCAGCTCGCCCATCACCTGCTTCAAGTCTTCCTTCGCCACATTGACCGCACGGCTGGCGCCCATCTTGCGGGCCAGATCCAGACGGTACTCGTTGACATCGGTCACCACCACATGGCGCGCGCCGACATGGCGGGCGACGGCCACCGCCATAATGCCGATCGGGCCGGCACCGGTAATCAGCACGTCTTCACCGACCATATTGAAGCTCAAGGCGGTATGCACGGCATTGCCGAACGGATCGAAAACCGCCGCCAGATCATCCGAGATGCCTTCGGGAA
>NZ_RJTZ01000217.1:0-2655 GCF_024343515.1 Aquitalea sp. S1-19
GTAGCGGCAAGCTGCTTTCCACCACGGCCGCCACCTGAGAGATGTGCACATGGCACTCGCCATAGGCAAAGGGAACATTCGGGTTGACTTCCAGCACGATGGCGCGGGCGCGCTCGACAGCGGCCATCGCATAATCCGCCCCCAGGCTCAGGGAGAAATAGCCATGCTCGTCCATCGGTGACGCGAGCGCGAACAGCACATCGGCCGGCAATTCGCCGCGCTTGATCATGCGTGGAATTTCGGAAAAATGGTTGGGCACCAGGTCCGCCCACCCTTCCTGGCAAGGCTTGCGGGTCGTTCCACTCAGAAAGTAGGCCACATGGCGCACATGGTCGGTGGTTTCCGGGTCGTAGTAGCCGTAATTGCCCAGTCCCAGCAACTGGTAAACCTTCACATCCCTGAATTTACGCCTCGCCTCGCCAAGCGCAGTCAATAGCTCGGGCGGTTCACTTGCCGCCGTCGGCACGATAATACTGTCGCCATCCTTCACCCAGCCCAGCGCATCCGCTGCACCAAGCTGCTTTTGCCGATAAAGATCCAATATGTTTTGCATTATTTTTCTCCCTTGCAGAGCTGATGGGCACCAAAAAACCCTGACGCAAATAATGCCATAAGAATTGTTTTTCAGCCTGTAAAATAGAAATAGCCTACGAATTGCCGGCGACAGGCTATCGGCCAGCGCCCGCAACAAGAACCGGGGCAGATATTGTTCAGCACCACTTTCCCCGCGCTGCCGCTGGCGCTACCATGGCGGCCTTTTGCAGGAGAGCGGCAGATGAAGCGCCAGCAGTGGGACGTGTTCTGCAATGTGATCGACAACTACGGCGATATCGGCATCGCCTGGCGTCTGGCGCACCAGATTGCGCATGAGTATGGCCAGGCGGTCAGGCTATGGGTCGACGACATGCAAAGCTTCGCCCGTATCGAGCCCATGCTGGACGCCGCCCAAGCGCAGCAGATGCTGGAAGGCGTAGAAATCCGCCACTGGCCGCGCGCCCCTTCCTGTGGCACATCTACCCGCAGGACGAAGACGCCCATATCGTCAAGCTCGATGCCTTTTTGCAACGCTACAGCCAGAGCCTGTCCACGCCGGCACGACAGGCACTGACAAACTGCGCCCATGGCTGGAACCGCGGCACAGGCATGGCAGACGCGTGGATAGCTTTGCAGGAATATCTGCCTGAACTGGCGGGGCATGCCCGCATCTGGCCGCAACAGGCACTGGGGCGCAGCGCACTTGCCGCGAGGCTGGTGCAAATGATTGAAAAACAGCTACAATAGCGCCCTCTTGGGGAAAGCATTCCCCGAAATCAATTCAAGCTTTGGGAATGTTTAGTCATGAAAACCGCACAGGAACTCCGCGCAGGTAACGTCTTTATGGTCGGCAGCGAGCCGATGGTTGTGCAAAAGGCCGAATACACCAAGTCGGGCCGTAACGCCTCCGTCGTCAAGATGAAGATGAAGAACCTGCTGACCGGCGCAGGCAGCGAAACCGTTTACCGCGCTGACGACAAGTTCGACGTCGTGGTTCTGGACCGCAAGGACTGCACCTACACCTACTTCGCTGACCCGATGTATGTGTTCATGGACACAGAATTCAACCAGTACGAAGTCGAAGCCGACAACCTGGGCGACACCCTGAACTACATCGTTGACGGCATGGAAGACGTTTGCCAGGTGACCTTCTACGACGGCAAGGCCATCTCGGTTGAACTGCCGACGACGGTTGTGCGCGAAGTTGAATACACCGAGCCTGCCGTACGTGGCGATACCTCGGGTAAAGTGCTGAAGCCGGCCCGTCTGGCAGGCACCACCTTCGAAATCCCGGTTCCGGCTTTCGTCAACACCGGCGACAAGATCGAAATCGACACGCGCACCAACGAATTCAAGAAGCGCGCCTGATTTAACGCTGCACCAAGCAGCGCTTGACCAGGAAAAGCCAGCCGGATGAACGGCTGGCTTTTTTACGTCTGCGGCTACCCAAATCTGCCTTACAAGGCCAGCGTCCCCTGCGACACCATGTACAGCGCAGCGATGGCCAAGGCCAGCACCAGCAAGCCCAGCGCGGCTTCCAGCGGATGGGAGAAGAACTTCTCGCCCCGCTCGTGCTTGGCCTTCAGATAAAATGGCAGGCCCAGCGCATACAGGATCATCGACAGCAGCAAAAAGCTCAGGCCGCCGGCGTAGATCAGCCAGATGCCGTATACCGTGCCCAGCGCGGTCAGAGCGACCAGCGTCACCGACTTGACCTTTGCCTTGAGCGCCAGACGCAGACCAAAGCCGGCGCATAGCAGGTAAGGGATCAGCGCCATCGACGAAGCCAGCTGGATCAGGATGTTGTAACCGGCATCGTTCAGATGGTTGATCACCAGCACCAGCGAGATCAGGCTATTGGTCAGCCATAGCGCATTGGCCGGCGTGCCGTTCTTGTTGAGCTTGCCGAATGCCTTGGGCGCGGTATTGTTGTCGCCGCGCGCAGCCAGATACAGCATCTCGCTGGAGATCATGGTCCAGGCAAGCAGTGCGCCGCCAACCGACAGCACCAGACCGATATTGATCAGCATCCCGCCCCACGGGCCAACCACATGCGAGAGCACCGCCGCCATCGACGGGTTCTTCATCTGCGCCAGCTCCGGTTGCGACACCACGCCCAGC
>NZ_RJTZ01000218.1:0-2637 GCF_024343515.1 Aquitalea sp. S1-19
GTAGCGGCAAGCTGCTTTCCACCACGGCCGCCACCTGAGAGATGTGCACATGGCACTCGCCATAGGCAAAGGGAACATTCGGGTTGACTTCCAGCACGATGGCGCGGGCGCGCTCGACAGCGGCCATCGCATAATCCGCCCCCAGGCTCAGGGAGAAATAGCCATGCTCGTCCATCGGTGACGCGAGCGCGAACAGCACATCGGCCGGCAATTCGCCGCGCTTGATCATGCGTGGAATTTCGGAAAAATGGTTGGGCACCAGGTCCGCCCACCCTTCCTGGCAAGGCTTGCGGGTCGTTCCACTCAGAAAGTAGGCCACATGGCGCACATGGTCGGTGGTTTCCGGGTCGTAGTAGCCGTAATTGCCCAGTCCCAGCAACTGGTAAACCTTCACATCCCTGAATTTACGCCTCGCCTCGCCAAGCGCAGTCAATAGCTCGGGCGGTTCACTTGCCGCCGTCGGCACGATAATACTGTCGCCATCCTTCACCCAGCCCAGCGCATCCGCTGCACCAAGCTGCTTTTGCCGATAAAGATCCAATATGTTTTGCATTATTTTTCTCCCTTGCAGAGCTGATGGGCACCAAAAAACCCTGACGCAAATAATGCCATAAGAATTGTTTTTCAGCCTGTAAAATAGAAATAGCCTACGAATTGCCGGCGACAGGCTATCGGCCAGCGCCCGCAACAAGAACCGGGGCAGATATTGTTCAGCACCACTTTCCCCGCGCTGCCGCTGGCGCTACCATGGCGGCCTTTTGCAGGAGAGCGGCAGATGAAGCGCCAGCAGTGGGACGTGTTCTGCAATGTGATCGACAACTACGGCGATATCGGCATCGCCTGGCGTCTGGCGCACCAGATTGCGCATGAGTATGGCCAGGCGGTCAGGCTATGGGTCGACGACATGCAAAGCTTCGCCCGTATCGAGCCCATGCTGGACGCCGCCCAAGCGCAGCAGATGCTGGAAGGCGTAGAAATCCGCCACTGGCCGCGCGCCTTTCCCCACAAGGTCGATGCCGCCGATATCGTGATCGAAGCCTTCGGCTGCACCCTGCCCGAACCCTATGTCACGGCGATGGCGGCACGCAGCCGCAAGCCAGTCTGGGTCAATCTCGAGTATCTGTCGGCCGAAGACTGGATAGAAGGCTGTCACGCCCTGCCCTCGCCTCACCCGCGTCTGGCGCTGACCAAATGGTTTTTCTTTCCGGGCTTTAGCGAACAAAGCGGCGGCCTGATCTGCGAAGCCGGCCTGTTTGCCAAGCGCGATGCCTGGCAGGCGGATCTTACCGGGCAGCAAACCTACTGGCGCAGCCTGGGCCTTGCGCCACGCCAGAGCGGCGAGTTGATCGTCAGCCTGTTTACCTATGAAAGCCCTGCCGTCGGCGACTGGCTGCAAGCCTGCGCCATGGGCGCGCAAGCCGTGCGGGTGATGGTGCCGCACGGGCGGGTGATCGCCGATGTCGCCCGTCTGTTCGGGCGCGACACGCTGATGGCCGGCGAGACGCTGAGCCTAGGTTCGCTCACGGTGCACGTGTTGCCGTTTAGCGAGCAAAGCGAATACGACAAGCTGTTATGGTCGTGCGACTTCAATATCGTGCGCGGCGAAGACAGCTTTATGCGCGCCCAGTGGGCCGCGCGCCCCTTCCTGTGGCACATCTACCCGCAGGACGAAGACGCCCATATCGTCAAGCTCGATGCCTTTTTGCAACGCTACAGCCAGAGCCTGTCCACGCCGGCACGACAGGCACTGACAAACTGCGCCCATGGCTGGAACCGCGGCACAGGCATGGCAGACGCGTGGATAGCTTTGCAGGAATATCTGCCTGAACTGGCGGGGCATGCCCGCATCTGGCCGCAACAGGCACTGGGGCGCAGCGCACTTGCCGCGAGGCTGGTGCAAATGATTGAAAAACAGCTACAATAGCGCCCTCTTGGGGAAAGCATTCCCCGAAATCAATTCAAGCTTTGGGAATGTTTAGTCATGAAAACCGCACAGGAACTCCGCGCAGGTAACGTCTTTATGGTCGGCAGCGAGCCGATGGTTGTGCAAAAGGCCGAATACACCAAGTCGGGCCGTAACGCCTCCGTCGTCAAGATGAAGATGAAGAACCTGCTGACCGGCGCAGGCAGCGAAACCGTTTACCGCGCTGACGACAAGTTCGACGTCGTGGTTCTGGACCGCAAGGACTGCACCTACACCTACTTCGCTGACCCGATGTATGTGTTCATGGACACAGAATTCAACCAGTACGAAGTCGAAGCCGACAACCTGGGCGACACCCTGAACTACATCGTTGACGGCATGGAAGACGTTTGCCAGGTGACCTTCTACGACGGCAAGGCCATCTCGGTTGAACTGCCGACGACGGTTGTGCGCGAAGTTGAATACACCGAGCCTGCCGTACGTGGCGATACCTCGGGTAAAGTGCTGAAGCCGGCCCGTCTGGCAGGCACCACCTTCGAAATCCCGGTTCCGGCTTTCGTCAACACCGGCGACAAGATCGAAATCGACACGCGCACCAACGAATTCAAGAAGCGCGCCTGATTTAACGCTGCACCAAGCAGCGCTTGACCAGGAAAAGCCAGCCGGATGAACGGCTGGCTTTTTTACGTCTGCGGCTACCCAAATCTGCCTTA
>NZ_RJTZ01000219.1:0-2580 GCF_024343515.1 Aquitalea sp. S1-19
TACCGCCACCGACGACGCGATCCGCTTCGCGCTGGAAAAGGATGCCCAGTTCATCGTGCTGGTGCCGTGCTGCCAGGCCGAAGTTGCCGCCGAACTGCGTCAGGTGAAGGCCAAGCTGCTGGCGGGTACGCCATTGGCCGAGCTCGTGCGCCACGGCATCCATACCCGCGAGTTCGGCAGCCAGCTGACCAATGTATTGCGCTGTCTGCTGTTGGAATCGCACGGCTACCAGCTTACCGTCACCGAGCTGGTCGGCTGGGAGCACTCGATGAAGAACGAGCTGATCGTGGCCAGAAAAGGCCATAAGCGCGGCGGTGCGCGTGAACGTGCCGAGTCTATCGTCGACACCTTTATGCTGGGAAACCTGAAGGCGCGCTTTATTTATTGATGCACGCTTGTAAGGGGCCGCCGGATGGCGGCCCCTTCTTGCTTTAAAACCGCCTCTCTTGACGCTTTCAGTACGTTACTACCTTGTCCATTTTCAATTGCCAACCCGCTTCGCCTGGCACCAGACGGTACTGGATCTGGCGCATGCCGCCAGTTGGCTTGGCATTGATATCTCCGTCCCGATAGACCGGGAAGCGGCGTAGCAAGCGCCCCTCGCCAACCGCAAATGCATCATGCCCCTGATAGCCTTGTGACAGTTTCTTGTCGGTAGAGAGGTCGGGCAGATGGATCTCGCTCAGCGATTTTTTACGATTGACGGCGTAGCCGACCAGTGAACCGTAGCTGCCGCTGCCGGCCGAATTGACGTAAACATAAACTTCGGGCGAGCCGTCGGCATTGAGGTCAGCCACTTCGGCGCCGCTCACGCTGCCGTCTATTTCACGCTTGATGGGCGTATTGCTGCCTGAAAGTCCGGACGGGGTGATAGTGAGCTGGTTGAGCGAGCCCTCGTTGGTTGCCATCACATGAAAATTGACGCCTTGCAGGTTCAGTGTCTTGTCGAAGGCAGTTGACGTGGCCTTATGTGCGCTTGCTTCTATGCCGACCTTGAGCGTGTAGCGGGCCGTTTCATTGCGTCGCGCGGCATTGCGCATCAGGTAGACGCGTATCGTGTAGACGCCGTCGGCGGGAAGCACGCCGCTGTAGTGGTTGCCCAGTGTCGAGCCGACAAACAGTGCTTCATCCGAGCCTGGTGGCAGCAGGTTGAAGTAGGCTGAGCTGTTGCTCGGCGCGAAGTCGACGCGCATCTGTTGCCCGGCGCGCGCGTGCAGTTGGTAGTCGATAGTCTGGTAGCCCTTGAGCTGATCCTTGATGTTGGTGCTGGTCGCGCCCTTGGCGAACACGACGGTTTTTTGCTGGATGTCACTGGCGGCCAGTGCCGGCAGTGGCGACAGCAGGGACAGGCTTAACAGGCAGGCATGCCATGTTTTCATGATGTGCGCTCCATATGACAGTAATCGCCAGTATGGGTGAGCCGGTCGCACCTTGCCAGTCAGCCGTGGCGCGAGAGTTCGCTTCGTGCCCATGCCAGTATCTGTGCTGCGGGCATTGCGCCACTGTGGCGGGCAATTTCGCGGCCGTTCTTGAATAGCACCAGCGTCGGGATGCTGCGTATGGCGTAGCGGGCCGCTGCTTGTGGTGCGCCATCGCTGTCGACTTTGGCAAAGCGTATTTCCGGTGCTTGCCGTGCCGCTTCGGCAAATTGCGGTGCCATGGTTTTACAAGGGCCGCACCAAGCGGCCCAGAAATCGACCAGCACGGGTAACTCGGTTCCCGTCACGAATCCCGGCAGGCTTGCCTCGCCCAGTGGAGCCGGCTCGCCGGCCATTAGCGCTTGCGCACACTTACCGCATTTGGGCTGGTCCTGTAGACGCGCATCGGGTACGCGGTTTTTGGCGCCGCAGCCAGGGCAGACGAGTTGCATGATGGTTTCCTTGTGCTGTCTTATCGGCTGAAGTTTTACTATAGAAGGCCGCCTCATGTCTTTAGAATGCTTTTTATTTGCCGTGGAGTTGTTATGCATTGGCTGATTGCGCCCGATAGTTTCAAGGGCTCCTTGCCTGCTGCCCGTGTGGCCGCGGCAATGGCTGCAGGGCTGCGCCGGGCCGATGCACAGGCCCGGGTGACGCTCAAACCCATGGCCGATGGCGGTGAAGGCACGCTGGATGTGCTCCATAGCGTGTCAGGCGGCATCTGGCGCGAGTGCGTGGTGCACGATGCCACAGGACAGGCGCGAACTGCTGCCTATCTTTGTTTGCCTGATGGCTGTTGCGTGATAGAAGTTGCGCAGGTTGTGCCCTTGGCGGATGTGCCGCCAGGCCCGGCGCTTGAGCGCAGCAGTTTCGGCGTGGGCGAGCTGATGCTGGACGCGCTGGATCAAGGCGCGACGCATCTGGCCCTGGCCTTGGGCGGCTCTTCGACCAACGATGGCGGGGCTGGCCTGTTGCTTGCGCTGGGGGCGCGCTTTGTGGATGCGCAGGGGGAATTGCTGCGGCCTAGCCCTGCGGGATTGACGGATTTGGCGCAGGTGGACTTATCGGCGCTGGATCAGCGTCTGGCGAACACCCGGATCGAGTTGTGGAGCGATGTTGATCACCCCTTGTGCGGCAGGCAAGGCGCTTCGGCGGTTTTCGG